>JAQVGK010000153.1 GCA_028696755.1 Bacteroidales bacterium
TCTGGCAATGCTTTTCTTAATTCAGGTGGGAGTGTCTCGCTTGTTTTATAAACTGACACACCCATAGGTTTAGAGAAGTCGCGAAAGCTGTATTCTACTTTTTTATTGTTTTTTTCTTTGCATAAAATTATTCCAATTGAAGCGCTTTCGTGTGGCTGTTTTACTAAATCGTCTAGGGCAGAAAGATAGAAATTCATTTTACCAACATATTCAGGTTTGAATTTTCCTTTTTTTTAGTCAAAAGCAACCAATGATTGTAATCCTCTATGAAAAAATAATAAATCAATAAAGATTTCTTCATCATCAACAATTAGTCTGAACTGATTACCCATAAAGCAGAACTCGTTACCCAATGACATCAAAAATTTACGAATATTATTCATAATTTCTTGTTCTAATACCCTTTCGTCAATTTCATCATCGGCATCTTCTACGTTTATATAATCAAGTAAATATTGATCTTTAAAGGCTCTAATTGCTTTGTTGGATAAATCTTTGGACAAAGTGAGCTTGAAGTTATTGCTCTTATTTATGTGATTTAAATGACTTCTATTTTTTAGTTCGGTTCTTAAGTGCTGAACAGACCAAAAATTGGCTGATGTTTGTTTAATATAAAACCAGTAATCGTCTATGTTATCAGACTTTAGGATAATCTCAAGATGGTGAGTAAAAGATATAGATACGAACAATGATATGTCGTGCTTTTCTATTTGGTTCGTTACTGACGAACCAATTGCAGTATTGCAATTTTCTATTTGGTTCGTCAACAACGAACCAATTTCAAGATTTGCTTTCCATGCATTGTGAAAAATACGCATTTTTTTAAGATTTGAAGCAGAAAACCCTCTTAAACCAGGAAGCTCTTTCTGCAAACGAAACGAGATGGCATCAAGTATTTTATCTCCCCAATTATTTGCTTCAATCTCATCTTCAACCATTTTGCCCACAGTAAAGTACAAACTCAACATCTCGGCATTCGCAATTTTGGCTAATGAATATCGACTAACTAATATTTTCTGTTTAAGTTTGTTGATGAAATTAGTTGACACTATTATGTTATTCATGTAAAAATAATTTGTTATAACTGCATTTCAATTAATACAAAAAAACAAAATATTTGTCAAACTCATGGATGATTTCAGTTTTACATACAAATATTTCTTGATTTGTTTAATCCGCTATGCACATACCTTGATTACGAATCTATTCAATTATTAGCACGAGGCTTTGATTTTTAGTTTGACAATCAATGCATTAAAATTATTAATCCAATTATGTGGAAGTTTAATGTCTTTTATTCTTAGTTATGTGTTTTCTGTCGTACTAATGTTTTTACACTTTTTATTTTTATTAGGTTTAATAAAATCCTTTATTTCTAACAAGCATGCCATCAAGAACTCAATAATAAAATCAAATATCAATTCAAAAATCCACATTTTTAAGTTTTAAGGTCGTTAATCAATTTAATTCAAAATACAACTCCTCAATCTGGTTGCTATAATTGTGAATGAATATTCAATGTCGTTTAGTTAAGGCTTTCCCTAGTAAAATTTACTATTGTAAAATTATCCATAAATAAATTGTTAATGTCCTCTGGACAAAGTAGTGATTTTAGTAGTTTATATAGTTTTACTGACGTTGAAGCCCTAACTGGGCTAGTTATTTTAAGAGATTCTTAAAACAAATTTTTACTAAAATTCGTTTTTGTCCAGCGGACATAAACGTCAGTAAAAAGCTTAATCAATCAGCACTTTTTGTCCAGCGGACATATACATAAAAATGCTAAACTAAACGACATTGAATGAATATTTACAAACTTTCTTTATCAAAAAATAAGTTTATGCAAAGCAAAGATATTATGTTTTTATGGGATATGAACGCAGTTCTTTCACTTTTTTAATTTGAATTATTGTCTTATAATTAAAAACAACTACACCTCTCACCATAGGTAAATCCTACGAAAAATTTTGTTGTTTTTCTTTTGTGTCAAGACTTTTGCTATTGTTTTACCGCCGTTCATTTACTTTTTCAACATTTCCTATTTCACATAAACTCGCTTTTATTATCTTTACGCAAAAAAAAAGTTATGAAGGCGAAAAAGCTTAGTGTCATAATTTATTCAATTGTTTTGTTTACAATAAGTGCTGCTGTTGTTTTTCTAATTTTTCCAAAGAACAAACAGTTTGCATATTCTTTTAGTTTGGGCACACCATGGTTGCACGAAGATTTAACAGCAGAATTCGATTTTCCTGTTTATAAGACCGATTATGAATTGCAGCAAGAGAAGGATAGCGTTGCAAAATATTTTATTCCACATTATAAAAATGATTCTACCAAATATGTGTTATGGTTTTCGAAAATTTCGAAGGAAACCGAATTAATTGCAAAAGCGTTTGTCTCAAATAATATTGGAATTGATGGAAATTTATCAGTTGCAGAGGCTTATGCATCTGCGATAAACTCATTTTTAAAATCACTAAATGAACAGAATAAATCGTTCTATGAAACTGGCGTATTGGAAATTCCAGATACAGTAGTTTTGCCTGATAAATACATTTTTTACTTTAACCGAGATGGTATTTCTGAAATTTCGTATGGATATGAATTTAAAACTGTAGATCAACTCAACGATAGAATCCTTAGTTTGTATAGTCTTTCGGATTTGTATGAAATAGATTCATTAAATTCATTTTCGATTAGAAGACTGCTAACTACTGAATTGGCTCCAGCAAACATCATTTATGATAAAGACTTGAATGATAAATTACTAAAAAGCAAATTGGAATCGCTTTCTCCTGTTTCGGGAATGGTGCAAAAAGGTCAGCTAATCATAAGAAAAGGAAATATTGTTGGACAGAATGAAAATAGAATGTTGTTATCGTTGCAAAAGCAATTCGAAAAAGAAAATGATGGTGTAAATAGTTGGCTTGTTTCGTCAGGGACAGTACTTATTTTTGCTGTATTATTTTTTATGGTGTTTTTATATTTATTTAATTTTCAGCCCGAAGCCCTAAGCGATTTTAAGACCAGCACTTTTCTAACGATACAGATATTACTGACAATTTTAACGGTTTATGTTGTTTTTGCATTTACTGAGTTTAGTGTAAATGTTGTCCCTTTTGCATTGTTCCCATTATTGATGATTACCTTTTATAATTTTAGAATTGCTTTTATTGTTTATTTGGCATCCTTGCTGATTGCGGCATTTTTTGCACCAAATAGTTTCGAATTTCTTTTTATCCAGATTTTAACAGGATTAGCTGCTATGTTTAGTTTACGCAACAAACAAAAGCGTCGTCAGATTTTTATAAGCATGGGAGTGGTTTTGTTTAGCTATATTGTTCTTGTTTCTGGTTTTACTTTGATAAAACAGGGTAATATTGATGCTAGATTTGCCTCTGAGTTATATCCCTATGCTATAAGTTCTTTTCTAGTTTTATTGTATTTGCCTTTCGTTTTTATTTATGAAAAATCTTTTGGGCTTATCTCTGATTATACTTTGATGGAGTTAAGTGATACAAACAATCCGGCATTAAGACTTATAGCAGAACGAGCACCAGGTACTTTTCAACATTCTATTCAAGTTGCAAATCTGGTTGAGGCAGTAGTTCGGGAGTTGGGTGGTAATGCTTTGCTTGCGCGTACAGGTGCTCTTTATCATGACTTAGGAAAAACTCAAAATCCAGAGTACTTTATCGAAAATCAAAGTGGTACAAATATTCACGACAGTTTTGATTACGAAGAGAGCGCATTAAAAATTATTTCGCATGTTAATGCAGGGACAGAATTAGCAAGAAAATATAAGCTTCCGACTCAGGTTAGTGAATTTATTACAGCACATCACGGAACAAGTTTAACCAGATATTTTTATAACTCATGGGTAAATGCTAATCCCGATTCGATGCCGGTTATTACAAATTTTAAATATCCAGGTCCAAAACCAAACAGTATCGAAACTGTTGTTATGATGATGGCCGATGCAATTGAAGCTGCTTCGCGTACATTACCCGAATATTCTCCAGAAGCTATTGAGAATGCTGTTGCAAAAATTATTGATGCTCAGATGCGTGACGGACAGTACGATGAAGTTGATATTACATTTAAACAGCTTGATATCGCTAAGAAAGTTTTTGCAGACAAGATAAAAAATATCTATCATGCACGCATAGTTTATCCCGAAATAAACAAAAAAGTTTGAGCAAAAGCAATATATTTGCAGGCCAAAAGTTATTAAAGCGGTAAATTGATATTATGAAGATTAAAGGAATTGTACTTTTGCTTATTTTAATTGTTGTGGGATTGAATATCTATGCTCAAACTGCTACAATTAAAGGCAATGTGTATGATTCTGATTCAAAACCAATGCATTATGCAAATGTAAGTGTAGTTGGTTACCAAATAGGAACTACCACAGATAAAAAAGGCTATTTCGAATTAACTGTGCCTGCTTCGGTTGAAATTCGATTAGAGATATCATATCTAAGCCATGAAACATATACTGCACTCTTGCAATTTGAACCTGGCGAAGTGTTTACTCTTGACGTAACGCTTGTTGAGTCGGCAAATATGTTACCTGTGTTTAACGTTATTGACAAGAGTAATAGGCATAGCGGAAATCAGAGACTAAATCCTGAAATTTCGATGAAGATTCCAACAATGGGAGGTTTTGAAGACATCCTTAAATCATTGCCGGCTGTTTCGTCAAACAATGAGTTAAGCTCGCAGTATAGTGTGCGCGGTGGAAATTTCGACGAGAATCTGATTTTTGTAAATGATATAGAAATTTTTAGACCTATGTTGGTGCGATCTGGTCAGCAGGAGGGTATGAGCTTTATAAATTCGGACATGGTTTCTTCTGTAATATTTTCTGCAGGTGGATTTGAAGCTAAGTATGGAGATAAAATGTCGTCGGTGCTTGATATTAAATATCGCAAGCCATCTCAGTTTGGTGGAACAGTAAATGCAAGTTTACTAGGATCAAATATTCATATTGAAGGAACAAGTAAAAATCACCTTTTTAGGTACAATACAGGATTTCGATATAAATCAACACGTTACGTTTTAGGAACTTTGGATATGGGAGGTTACTACGATCCAAGATTTCTCGATTTTCAGACATATTTAACTTATGATGTAAGTGATAAGTTTGAACTAAGTTTTTTAGGGAATGTAAGTAATAATGATTTTAATTTTGTCCCATCTAACCGTGAAACATCATGGGGCACATTAAACGAAGCTCTAAAAATAATGATGTATTTTGAAGGGCAGGAGAGGGATCGTTTTAGGAATATTACTGGAGCTTTTACAGGAAGCTACAATAAAACCAAAGACTTTAAAATGAAATTCATTGTTTCTGGTTACTATACTGCTGAAGAAGAAACATTCGATATATTGGGCCAATATTACTTAAACGAGCTTGATAAACAACTTGGTTCAGACAACCTTGGAGATAGTGTATCTAATATTGGTATTGGCTCATACCTAAATCATGCTCGAAATTACTTAGATGGTTATGTTTTGTCGTTTAAGCATACATCCGAATACACTACGGGTGATCACAATATTCAGTGGGGAGCACAGTATAATTACGAGACATTTAATTACAATGTACACGAATGGAATATGATAGATTCGGCAGGATACTCGCTTGGAAGCTATGGGTATTCGCCAACAGCTTTGATTCCTGCCGATAGAGATTTGGTCCCTCTTTACTTAACCGACATCGACGATATTGGAATTCAAAGCAATAGGTTGAGTGCTTATGTGCAAGATTCGTACATGATTGAATTTGATAGTTCTGAGTTCTCAATTGGTGGAGGTTTACGCTTTAATTATTGGGATTTTAATAATGAGTTTTTGGTAAGTCCTAGAATTAATCTTGGTTTTAAACCTAATTGGAAAAAGGATATTATATTTCGCCTATCTTCAGGTTTATATCATCAGCAACCGTTCTTTAAGGAGATTCGCAGGCTTGATGGAAGTATAAATCATGACATTAAAGCTCAGTCATCTTTTCAGGTTGTTATTGGAAGCGATTATTTGTTTAAGGCATGGGGGCGACCATTTAAACTTGTAACCGAAGCATACTATAAATACATGTACAACCTCATTCCTTATTATGTTGATAATGTTAGAATCAGGTATTATGGAGAGAATTTAGCAACTGGTTACAGTATGGGAGTTGAGGCTAAGGTTAACGGAGAGTTTGTGCCCGGAACAGAATCTTGGTTTAGTGTTGCTGTTATGCAAACAATGGAAGATATTGAAGGCGACTTTTATAAGCAGAAAAATGATGATGGCAGCATTGATACTGTTTATCTCGGTTTAATTCCTCGTCCTAGCGATCAGCGAGTAAACTTTGGAATCTTTTTCCAGGATTACATTCCTCGACACGAAACTTGGCAGGCATACATTAATATACTTTTCGGAACAGGGTTACCTGTTGAGAAAGCAGATCCCGATTATGTTGCTAGATTTAATCCTTATCGTCGTGTTGACCTTGGCATCTCTAAACAGTTACTTGGTGAGGAAAATAGATTTCCAGAAACTAGTTTTATGTCGCACTTTAAGTCTATATGGCTTAGTCTCGAGGCTTTTAATTTGCTCGATATAAAGAATGAAATATCCTACACTTATGTTACCGACATCAGGGGCTGGCAATACGGAGTTCCAAATTATCTAACTGGTCGCAGAATAAATCTTAAATTGATTGTAAAGTTTTAGTATTGTTTTTGCTTAAACCATCCTAAAACTCCGTAATATCTGGGAAGTTATATTTCTCTTTTGAATCTTTCTCAGAAAAAACGAAAAACTTTCCAATGCCTTCGGTGCAAAGGTTGCCATCGAAATCATAAACAGCGATTTTAATTTCTGAAATATTTCTATTAAAAGAAACTTCGGTAGCAGTTGTTTTAATCGGACCATTTATTGATGATAGAGGTTTCCTGTATTTTGAATTAAGTTCCATAGTAACCGCAGACCTTCCATGTTTTGTAAATATAAGCCACTCTGCAGTTTCATCCATTAGTGTAGTTTGAATTCCACCATGCGTAACGCCTTTCCATCCATCAAATTCGGGACGAGGAATCCATTCCGACCAAAACTCTGAGTCGTTTGCGAAAAACTGCAACTTTAATCCAATAACATTATCTGGCGAACATGCAAAACAATTGTATCCATCGTTTTTGCCAGCAAAGGCATTTTTTATTTTCCTACTCATAATTCAAATATTTGAGTGACAAAAATAAAAAAAAAGAAGCGAAACAAAACTGCTCCGCTTCTCCTTTACAAAATTATGAAAATTATCTAATGGTAATTTTAGATGTAATTTTAGAATCTGATAATTGAATTTCGATAAAATACATACCAGGTGTTAGAGAACTTAAATCAACTTGGTTTTCGTTAGAGGTAAGTTTTAACGATTTTACTTCTTTACCAATAATGTTACTAATTTTAACTGTAGCTTTATTTTCTGGCAACAGAATGTTAAGCACTCCATCAGTTGGATTTGGGAAAACTGATACTTTAGAACTAATATTGTCATCAACCGCAGAACAATCGTTAACTGTAATGTATGATGATCTGGTGTATGAATCATTTCCACCTGCATTTGCAACAGTAAGTGAAACATTATATGTTCCAGGAGTGTTGTATACTACAACAGGGTTTGTTGCTGTGCTAGTAGAAGGAGTTCCACCTGGGAAAGACCAAGATCTAGATGTTGGAGTATTTGTTGACTG
>JAQVGK010000154.1 GCA_028696755.1 Bacteroidales bacterium
TAAAACTATACCGATTCTTTTTAGACCCTCAAGAATTCCACCATCTGTAAAGGCTTTTTTAATCGATTCCCAATTTCTAATTAGAGACATGACAATGTTAATTATCGCTCCGGTTAAGCCGAAAACCAAGGCAAGTACAGCCCCCCATTCTTCATATTTGGCAATTATTAATACAATCATTGCTACAAGAGCACCAATTGCAATAATTACTAGACCGATTGGATTTGCATCCATTGCTATATTAAGAAGCCACTGCGCACCCGTGTATAATTGTGTGTATAAAGTCGCCAACTTGACATACACGCCATAAGCCGCAATGCCAACACCTAGCGATACGATTGCGGCACCAAATGCAACTACAAAAGGATTCCCATCCACAAATACATCAATGATCCACATAGAAGATCGATATACAAATTTTAACACAGCCCACAATGTGTTAAATGTTTTTATTAAAACATCACCGACTTTGGTGACGAATAATTGAATTTTCGCTTTATTCGCCTCAAGAAACCCAATAACTTCCGCAAGAATTTCGCCAAGAGCACCAATTACTGGCGCAAATGCCGCCTGAGCCTCCACCGCTAATTTTCCGACACGCTCCTGGAGATCTCCTAAGTTGTTTGCCTGCTGTTTTAGCTTACCTTCAGGAGTTTTCGCGAGAGCTTCATTAACTCCACCGACGGCAGAGTTTACAACATCAAATAGAACTGCAGCTCGCTCCGCTTCGGTACCTGTTTTTAGTATTTTCTCCTGTGCCTCATCAAATTGATAACCGTAGCGCGATAGGGCTCCTGTTTGACCTTGCATTACCTTGCCAAGTAACATACCAATGTTGGCCGCCTGCTCTTGAGTAGCATTAAGACCGTATTGTTGAGCTAACATGTCATTCATCACCGGCATTAGTTTCTCGAGACTAGATTTTTGCTCGAGATAAGTTGCAAGTTCTTGAGCTCCGATCAGTTGGGTTTCGTCTCCAATAACTCCCAACTTTTGTTGAGCTGATGCAAGGTCGAGAACACTTTGAATTTCTGAGCCGCGAACACCCATGGTATTCGACATAATTTGTTGAAGCTTCGCAACCTCAACAGACTCTTCCATATAAGCCTGTTTGCTCTCGTTAACGTAATTTGTTAAAGCATAAGTACCAGCAGCAGCTAAAGTTAATGGATTAATAAATTGCTTGAGTGGATCAATCCACTTTGATATTAGTCCGCCACCTCCAGAACCAAGAGCGTCGATATCTCTTAATTCTTTTTCCAGCTTCTGTATTTCTACATTGGTGGCTCTAATTGCCGCTCTATTTGTTGCAGGAATCCATTCCTTTTGTGCCCTCAATGCAGAAATCCGTTGGTTTAAACTGCCAACGGATCTGCCCATTTGATTCATAGTGACCTCCGCTGCGTTTACAACCTTTTGCACATGAGCCCAAGTGTCAAGTTGCTTTTCATTGTTTATTCCAATGACTTTTAACTTAGCACTTAAATTCTCATTAAGCTTTAGGGTATATTCCAGGATGTTGGACATTATGAATTGATTATTAAACGTTTATTTGCCTCGGCCTCTCGAGCTCTTATCCATTGAAGCTCTCTAATTCGTAAACACCATTCTTCGTCGCTTAGGCTGTCGGGGTCAGGAATGTGCATATAGTAACGAAGTTCAGCGTTACATATACGCACACTCTGTCCAGATTCACTAACCTCCGCAGCCTTTAAAGCTTTTCCAGCTCAGCGTCCTTAATCTCGATTACAGCCGTGAGCTTTGCCGATACACTCATAAATAGTGTATCATCTGTTTTAATCTCTTCATCACCACCTAACCAGCAATCCTTCAAAATAACCTCGTTGAATTTAAGAGGATTTTCCTTTCCCGCTACGCTGGCATATCCAAGTGCCTTTCGGCTTGGTTTTCTTAAATAGCACACCTTTCCATCTACAGTAATTTTAAAGACTTCTTTGTGCTGTTTTTTCCACTCCTCGATTTGTTCGGGAGATACTGTTACATTCTGCGCGTTCTGTGACATATCTGTTAAAATTTAGTTTGCAACTTGTTGATTTATGTTCAAGGCAATAAATGGAAGCTTAATCTCCATAAACTTATCACCCTGTTTTAGCTCTTTTGTACCCTCAGTAAACTCGAGTCCCTCGATTACGTCAGTTATTAAAGCGTCGCCGCTAGATGGATTACCATAAGCGCACACAGCGTTTAAGTGTAGACTTGTTATGCGTCCGTTTCCGAGAGCAACTAAAGTTTCATATTCATCTTGAGTAACACTAATTTCGCCTTCGTAAGAGATGTTTCCTTTCTGGATAGATCGGCCTTTATTGCCCTTACCAAAAAGAACCTCTTTTTCCTGTTTTTCACCGTAACGAATGCCTCTAAAACCGACAACATCGCGTCCGCCAAGTATCAGAGTAAGGTCTGCAAATTCGTACTGTCTTCCGTTAATATTTGCCATTTTTTATCCGTTTGTTGTTAAGAAACCAAGTTTAACATCGATGTATTTTGAATAGCCGAAAGGCTTAATTCTAAGAACTGCGTTAAACTTACCTGTGCTAATTACATTTTGATTGTAATCAATATAAGCTTTAACACCCTTATCGTTTGAGTCTTCCGGATCGCGCCCGAGATTTTCACCCATTTGATTTGAAATCGCATCTTCAAGTGTTTTTTCAATGCTTTTTGCATAAGCAGGAGTTAGAGTTCCGGCGTTGGTTAAAGGAATTTCGTCGTTGAGCTCTTCAACTAGAGTTGCATCAGCAATTCTATAAGCTTTATGAATTGTTCTCAGACGAGCAAGTGAACTATAGTCATCAGAATCGGCTGCCGCCATATCATCATCGCTGATGTAATAACCAGCTTTGCCGTTTTCCTCAAAGGTTCTGAAAGTAATATAGCCTTTGCCGTCAATGCTTTCGGTATCAACGAGCTTAGCCTCAGTAGTTTTAATGTAGATTTTCGGTGCCGACAGAGCTCCTGAACGTACACGGCCAATATGACGGTGTACAGGATTTGCGGCGATAACACCAGCAACTAATCCCATGCACGCGCTGTTTGATCCTGAAACGGTGTCACCTAAAACTAGTGCAACGTGATTATGCTGCATTGTCTTTAGCGAAACAAGATTATCAACTGTTCCGGAGAAATACTGAACTGGTAACACGAAGAATGTTGGAGCATGCTTTTCTACTTGATAAGCTGCTAACAGACTGGCATTAGTTAATGCAAGTGCTACATCTGAGTCCATACCATTTTCGACTACAGGAGCATATCCTGCTGCGGGCTGAAAATCACAAATAATGCCTTTAATTGTGCGCTCTTTTGTAAGAAGTAGCTTAGCATAATTTTCATTTTTATCGACCATGTCGCTAAGCGAAACGGTATCAGGGAAAGCAATAATCCACAGTTTTGTTCCTGCAGGAGCTTCGTTATAAAACTCTTTAACATTTTTATAAAGGCGTTCATTGCCGACGGATGTGTTTGTTACTCCTAGTGCCTCTAAATCAGATAGCTGTCGGATTGAGTATGGAGTTGCCAGGGCGAAAGTTTCGCCAACGGCAACCCCTGTGCAAACCAATCCAAGCAAACCATCTTCAGAAGCATTGAAGCCGCCAAGTAGTCCGTTTTCAAAATATATTTTTACACGTGGTAGCATAATTAACGATTTATGGTTTTAATCTCTTTGTTTTCAAGCTCAGATGCGTGACTTTTAGCGTCAACGAGGCTAAAAAATGGCATATTGTCAGAGGTAAAATGAAGCTCGTTTGCATTTGGGTGCACTGCGAAAATTCTTTTTGCCTTTGCCTCAATAGAGTTATCAATAGTCTTTTTTACGGTAGCATTCGCAGCTACTGGATTTTTTTCAACCTTTGCTCCACCTTGTGAAGCGGTTGAAGGAGACGCCTTTGCAGCGCCTCCTTTTCCGTTTGATGATTTATTTGATTTAGACATGAAAAAAGTCGTTTAGATTATTCAGCTTCGGCTTGAGTTGCAGTTACAGATGTTGTAATAGTTGGATCTGAGTCAAGAGTAATAGAAATGTTAGCTGTTCTTGCAAGTTCCCCGTTAGCCCCAACAACAACTTTAACTGCATTACCCTCAATGCTTACAACAAATGCTACATTATTACATGTTACTGAAAATGCTCCAGTTGCAGTTACAGCAATGTATTGTGTCCCACCGTCAGCTGTAAAACTTAATTCAGTTGGAGCGGCAGTAACAGACCCTTCCACAGGTTCCTCTTCACCACCAGCAGCCACATCACTAACAATCGCTCCAATTGCTTCGTTTTTCAACGGTAAAGCGATAAAATAGTGACGGAAGTTTGCTAAGTTCTGTTGATTCAAAGGATCATTCTTAGCTTCACTAAGATAAGGAGTTGTTGAGCCTGTAGCTTTAAACATTCTAGGAGCGTAGAAAGCAATTGAGGCCTGTCTGTCTGTATCAGGATCCACTGCGGCACCATAAGCCAACTTTGTTTTTGTGGCAACTGTGTAATGTGGTGCTGAAGTATATTCGTAAACTTTGAACCCATAAAGGTTGGCAATTTTACCAGTAGTATAGTTGTAGTATTGATCTGCAAATTTCTGATCAGTTTCGAGAAGGTCGTTCACGTGGTCGGAGCAGAGTACTAAAATTCTTCCGGCAGTAGGTATTTTAGCATCGTCGAACGACTTTTTCAATGTTATAATGTCTGATTTAGTAATTCTTTTGCGAAGTCCATCTGCGCTGTTTGTTCCAGTAGTTAAAATTACAGGAGTTGCAGTACTATGTGAGCCTGGAGCTAATGATGATAATGCTTTCGCATACTTACTCTCGTTAATTGCGTCCTTATGACGTTCAATTACGCTTCCCATTTTATCAAAGCTTACGGCATGTAGTTCGTCATCGGTAATCGCGGTTGCTTTAGTCTGATACTTATCGAGTCCAATAGGTTTATCGGTGTCATTAAGAGATTCGATTCCAAGAGGATAAGATGTGTTATTGATTAAAACAGTAGGATCTCCGCCTAAATTAACAAAGTGAATTACATCATTGTCAGCGTATTGTGAATAATCTCGAATTTCATTTAGCCATCCGATTGATTCGACAGAGCTTCTAAATGCTTTTACCATTTCGCCAGTCCAAACTTCGGTATAAATACCTGCTTTTAGTCCGTCGGTAATAAAAGGAATTACAAGACTAATACCAGATAGCGCACCACCGGTAATAAATGGATTTACTCCAACAGCGGCACCAACTGCGCCACCAATTACAAAATTTAGCATCAAAGCTATAAACATTACAAACTTTTTCATCGTTCTTTTATTTAAATTAATATGTGAGTTTTTTACCTCCATTAGATTTTTGGTTCAATACCATACTCTGCTTTGTACAATTTAATGTACTCCTCGCGGTTTCCGTCCCTTAAAGAAATACGCTCAGCAGCGTCCATTTCTCCCCACTTTTTTGCACTAGATCCACCAGCACCTGGCGTAATCATTTCGGTTGGTTTTGTTACTGGAGCCATAAGCTCAATAGTTTTCTGCAACTGTTCAACTCCGATAGTTTTTCCGAGATTTACAAAATGATCTTTTTTGTCGGCAGTGATTCTTTTCTCACGGATTGCTCCGTCAACAAGCTGGATAATTGCTGCATCTGTTTGATCTTTTACAGTCTTTTCCATTTCAGTAACTTTACCGGCTACTAGTTGTATGGCTTCAATTTTAGCCTCGATTTCGGCTTCACTGGCATTTTCGGCCAAGCCTAATTTTAATGCGATTGATTTCATGTTATTTTCTGAGTTTAAATTTTCGATTGATTGTAAGTACTCAAGATTGCTATTTGCAGAATCTGATAGAGTTATGCGTTTGCCATCAAGATATAAAGCGAGGGCATCATCATTGCCAGCGATATCAACTACAGATAATTCGTCAAGACGAGACTTGGTGACAGTGCTATATCTTTGACCAGGAAGAAGATATTGAGGATCCTCTGATTTTTCAATTGGTGTTAATCCTGGGCTGACCATGCGCAAAGTTCCGGCATCCCATTTAGCTTTAATTGATTTTGAGAAGTCATCGGCTTCATCAAATTTTAAAGTACCTAAAATTTGATCGCCATCGATGCGAATATTTTCAACGGTTCCAATTGGTAGAATAGTTTCCTTGCTATCTCTCCAGCTGCGAACGTGCATAAATAATAAAATAGGATTTTTCCGAAATTGCTCAATGTCAACTCCCGATGTAAGAACCCTGAATCCGTATCGGTTCAAGTTTGAGTTTGATATTACTACTTCATATCCCATAATTTTTTAGTTCAAATTTTTGCGTTTCCTATGTTATTGAGCTGCAAAGTAATTTCACCCCGCGTGTATTATCAAAAAGTACTGACAGTTTGTCAGTTTTTTTTTGATTACGCTTATTTCCTAGTCATTTTTGCATCAAATTAAATCTGTCAAAATGTCAAACAAAAAGGATTTGGAAAATAAAAAGGAGTTCGCACGAATACTTTTTAATCAGGGAGAAGCTCAAACAGCAATTGCAGAAAAAACAGGTGTATCAAAGGTCACAGTAAACAAGTGGGTTAAGGAGGGTAACTGGGAGGAGAAAAGAGCTGCTTCCAACATAACACGTCCGGAGCTTGTTAACAAACTGCTGGTTGCAATCAATAAATTACTTGATCAGGTAGCAAATTCAGACGATCCGTCAGTAATGGCGTCGTTATCGGATAAGCTTTCAAAGTTTGCGTCGGCGATTGAGAAGCTAGACAAAAAAGCAAATGTTGTTGATGCAATTGAGGTTTTCATGGCTTTCAACAAATGGATTCAGTTCCGTCAATCTTTCGATCCGGAGTTAACCCCTGAGCTCGTTAAAGCAATCAATAAATATCAGGACTTGTATATAACTGAACAAATAAGTAAGTAATGTCCCAGATAGTTGATAAAGAGGCGTTAAAAAAGTGGCAATTACACTGCCAAAATGTTCAGCAAAGCACCCTAGTTAATAAAGGAGAAAGCAAAGCCGAACAGATGCGACGTATTGAGCGTGCGCGACGTGATTACGCCTTCTTTGTATCAACATATTTCCCACACTTTGCGAAATGTCCCAGCGGCAAATTCCACATTGATGCCGCAAATAAAATCAAAACTACTACTAATTTAAAGGCAGTTTTCAAGTGGGCTCGTGCGCATGCAAAATCAACACACATGGACGTGATGGTTCCAATGTGGCTCAAAATTCAAACGCCTAGAGAACTCAATGTGATGGTGGTAGTAGGAAAAAGCGAAGGGAATGCAAATACATTA
Source organism: Bacteroidales bacterium (assembly GCA_028696755.1). Next base: position 7,286 of record JAQVGK010000154.1, read on the forward strand.
TTAGCTGATATCCAAGCGGAGTTACAGTATAATCAATTATACATCAACGATTTTGGCAAACAATACAACGCCGGGTCATGGACTGAAGGGGAATTTGTTACGGCGGACGGTTGCGCCTTTTTTGCTCGAGGTCGTGGGCAATCTCCCCGAGGTCTTCGGTATCGTGATATGCGACCAGATTATATTGTTATCGATGATTTGGATGATGATGAACTAGTCGAGAATGAAGCTCGCGTTTCTAAATTAACTGATTGGGTTAAGGAGGCACTTTTCGGAGCTCTCGACGGAGGCCGTGGCCGTTTTATAATGGTTGGTAACTTAATCGGCAAAAACAGTGTTTTAGCACAAATCGCCGACACTGAGGATGTTTTTGTTTCTCAAGTAAATATTTACGACAAAAACGGCGATGTTA
>JAQVGK010000155.1 GCA_028696755.1 Bacteroidales bacterium
CTAGTACTATTCCGCTCGAAGGAGTAGAATGCGGTGTAAATTATGCAATGATTATCTCTACAACTGGTGGTTTGTGGCGATACCTTATTGGTGACACGGTTAGCTTTGTGTCGAAAAATCCATATAAGATTAAAATTACTGGACGAACTAAGCACTACATAAATGCTTTTGGGGAGGAAGTGATAATTGACAATGCACATTTTGCACTAAACCATGCATGCGAACAAACTGGCGCATTGATAAGGGAATACACTGCTGCTCCCATTTTTTACAAAGGCGATCCCGAAGGCGCACATCAATGGCTATTCGAGTTCGACCGAGCGCCCGACGATTTTGATAAGTTTGTTAAACTTCTTGACGAAAAATTACGTGAGGTTAACTCCGACTACGACGCAAAAAGATATAAGGACATTACACTTGGACTTCCCGATTGTAAAATTCTAAAAGATGGCACTTTTTACAATTGGCTTAAAGAAAATGGCAAACTTGGCGGGCAGCATAAGGTTCCGCGATTGTCGAATACCAGAGAGTATGTGGATGAATTACTGAAAATTAATGGGTAAATAAGGCTAGTTTACTCTTTTCTTATCGAGCATAAGTACCTTGCCATTTTCTGTACCTATTAAAACCTCACCATTTGATTTAACAAATACTGAGTGCAGATTAAAATCAGTTACTCCTTTCAACTTTGTCCATGTTGAAACGCCATTTTCCCTACGATAAATTAATCCATCGTTTCCGCATACTATCCCAAAAGATGCGTTAAAGTGCATATCATTAAAACCACCAAGATAATTATGTATTTCGGTATTCCAATTATATCCCAAATCGTAAGTTGAGAAAAGAATTCCATTCTCGGCGAGTGCGTAAACTGTATTGTAATTATCGGTTTCCACATCAACGAAGTCATTTCCCTCGAGTTCGATATAATCAAAAGTATTACCACCATCTTCGGTAACTAATAAAATTCCATATCCAGCAAAAAATCCAACATATTCGCTTACAAAGCAAATTGCATTAAACTGATTGTCGTATGATGTGTGTGACCAATGTATATTTCCATCTTCGGTTTCGGAAAACAGTCCTTTATTGTAGTGTTCGCCACCAACAGCAAAAATATTTGATTCGTCGTTAGCATAAATGCAATTGAATGGAACCTTGTATGCGTCCCAAGGCAAATTCGACAATACAAGAGTTTCCCAATTATCGCCACCATCGATAGATTTAATAACCATCAAACTATCGCCACATGCATAAACAACAGAGTCGTTAAGAAAGAAGATGTCGTTTACCGACAAGGTATCACTACGAAATGTCCGCACCCATGTTTCGCCACCGTCGATTGATTTATAAATACTTCCAAAATCGTTCTTGGCACCGCCACAAAGTAATCCTATTTCGTCATTAATAAACTCGATATCACAGATAGTAATATCCTCGTCAACCTGATACTCGGTAAGTTTTGGCTGATACTCAACATTATTTTCATCATCACAAGCTATAAAAACAAACATTATAGCAGACAACAGTAGTATAAGAGTTGAAATATTTAACAATCGGTGCATTTTTAAAATTTTAATGTAACAACAATAGACTAACAGCCATTATAGCGATTCCAATCAAAACACCATAAGTTGAAGTATGGTGATGTCCGTACTTTTGAGCGCCAGGCAAAAGCTCGTCGAACGAAATAAAGACCATAATGCCAGAAATTGCAGCAAAAATTATTCCGAGTACAAGATTATTTATAAATGGCATTATTAATAGAAAAGCAAGCAGGGCACCAAGAGGCTCGCTTAATCCCGATAGAAATGAAAACTTCATTGCTTTACGCTTTGAGCCTGTAGCAAAATAGATTGGAACAGCTACAGCAATTCCTTCTGGAATATTGTGAATAGCAATAGCAACAGCAACAGGAATCCCCATTTCTATATTAGAATATGCAGCAACAAAAGTTGCAATTCCTTCGGGAAAATTATGTATTGTTATTGCTGCAGCAGTTATTAATCCCATTCGACGGAGTTTGGTTTTGTCAATTGAGTCGTTCATACTCTCAACAAATCTTACTTCGTGTGGATTATCTTTCTCGGGCACAAGCTTGTCGATAAGTAAACTTAGCATCAACCCACCAAAAAAAGCAAGAATTGCGTACCACGAACCCGTTTTGCCATATTCCATTTGTAACAAATTCATTGATTCTGGAAGCATCTCAACAAATGATATATAAATCATTACACCTGCCGACAGACCGAGACTAAACGATAACATTTTTGTGTTTGTTTTCTTTGCAAAAAACGAAATCAACGAACCTATTCCTGTTGATAGTCCGGCAAAAAGAGTTATCCCAAATGCGATTAAAAAAGCTTTATCCATTTTTAATGTTTTACAAAAAGACAAATTACGGTTTATATTGTTTCCAAAAATCTAAATTGATTTGTTTTTCGGTTTTTTTCTCGATAAAATATGGCAAAGCTGGCCAAAAATCAATACCTGTTTGCTTTTCCAGTTCATCAATAGTAACTGTATAGTTAAAAATATCGTTATCCGAAACTTTCTGATTCGGCATAATAAAAGCAATCCCAGTAATTAATGTGTCGGAAAAATACAGAATTGTTTTGTAATAGTTATCGGGAACATCTACTCCATTCTCACCAATTTCGCTCAATCCCGATTTTAAAATAGGACCTGTAACAACATAAACGGTTCCCAGATTTTTAGCTGCCGATCGCACATAAGTTTCGAGCTTTTTCCAAACCCCACGGTTAAAACTAGGTACTTGCGGACTAATATTAGAAAAGTAAAACGACTCTTCGAGAGCAGTTTTATCAAACGACATATCGGCAGCAGGAGCTAAGTGTCCACGATCATAACCAGATGCTTTATAGTCTTTATCTTCGGCAGAACCAGTTTCAACTAATGGATCAGCTTTAAAATTATCATCTCTTTCCTCGTCACCCGAAAGCATTTGAGACGTTAGCTTGTAGGCTACCCATTTCGATTGCTCGTGCTCCTCGCTGTAAACAAAACACCAGAATTTATGACAAATCTTTGTCTCATTTTTCTTAACTGTCGGAATGTGAAGCTGCTCGTATTTTGGCTTTTGCGCTATTAAGGGCAGAGATATAACGAATAATGCCCACAGAAAAAAGATATATTTAAATTTTGTTCTCATCCAAATTATTTTCCTTCGTTGTAGATTGCAGAATTTCCCTTTACTAATAATTTATACTTGAGCGATGGTGATTCAACGAATTTCATTCCTGTTAAATCTGTCCACTTTTCATCAACAGTTTTAATAGTTTTTTCATCCATCGAAACAGGATTTGGCCAATCTCTTATAAAATTATTTGCTGCCATATTCTTTGCTCGAGCATCAATAATAATTGAATTTTCAGAAATTCTGATGTCGTGTGATGGATCAATATTATTAAGCACCAACCAAGCGAGAGTTTCATTATCACATATTGCATCGGGATCATCAACAACTATGTAGATTCCTTTCTCCTTGTCGGTATTAGCCAGATTGTCGGATGCAATTACGTGAATATTTTGATTCAATTTTTCATTAGCATTTTCGCATGATACTGCAGATGTAGCATCAATAAGCAATTTTCCGCCAAAAGTAAATTTATACGACGAATGATCGAGCACATCGGATGGTCCAGCAGTTATAACAAGATTTTTAAAGAGATTTCCCAAACCAAGAATTGCATTTACCACTTCGTTGTCGTTCTGTATGTCTATATTTTCGTTAAAACAGATAATTACTTTCGAGAACATCATTTGTCCGGCACCCAAAAGTGCGTTCATAATCTTTAAGCTTTGTCCTGGGTAATTTATTTTTGCCTTTACCAAAACAAGATTATGAGCCACACCATAAGATGGAAGTCGAATATCAAGAATCTCTGGGGCAATTGCAATCTGCACAGGCTTAAGAAATATTCGTTCGGTAGCCTTTCCCAGATAAAAGTCTTCCATTGGCGGAATGCCAACTAAAGTTGCAGGATAAACCGCATCTTTACGATGAGTAATGCAAGTGACATGAAATTTTGGGTAATTATCGGCAAGAGAATAAAATCCAGTATGATCGCCAAAAGGCCCCTCTGTTACAAATTCTTCCTCTGGATCGATGTATCCTTCGATAACAAAATCGGCAGATGCCGGCACATAAATATCGTTTGTTAAAGATTTTACCAGCTCGGTTTTTCGATTTGTAAGAAACCCAGCGAGTAAAAACTCATCTATGTCTGGTGGTAAAGGAGCAGTTGCGCAGTAAGTAAGAACAGGATCACCACCTAAAACAACGCTTATTGGCATTTTCTTTTTTAGCTTCTTATATTTTTGAAAATGTGCAGCACCTCCTTTATGCAGATGCCAGTGCATACCAGTTGTTTTACTATCAAAAACCTGCATGCGATACATTCCCGTATTTCTTAGCCCAGTTTCTGGATCAGTTGATATTACCATTGGCAGAGTAAAAAACTTACCACCATCATGAGGCCAACATTTTAGAATCGGAAGCTTATTCAAATCAGGGTTTTCGACAACAACTTCTTGACATTTACCGCGACCACTGCGTTTAACAGGCATCCATCCCGATGCATTCTTTAATTCTGACAAAATCGACAACTTTGCAAAAATCCCATCATGAGGCTTCATCATTTTTTGCAAAAGATTATCAATTCTTTCACTAGGCTCATCCCACGAAGCAATGTTAAGTGCTGCAAAAAGACGTGACTCTGAGCCGTAATGATTTATCAATACCGGAAAATCGGTGCCAGTATTTGTGAAAAGAATGGCTTTTCCACCTCCATCAGACTTCATCATCCTATCAGCAAACTCTGACATTTCCAGCTCAGGATTTACAAATTCGTCAATCCTAACAAGCTCATCTTTGCCTTCGAGCAAGCAAATAAAATCTCTAAGAGAGCTTAACTTCATAATTATTTTCTCAAAAAATCAACAACAAGTTTGAAAAGCGAAGAGACCAGATACAGACAAACAAGATTAATAAATCCTGATATAATGCCATAAATCAACGACATAAATCCAGTACTAAACAGCTGCCTGATATATGATTCAAATCCATCAACCGCATAACCGTTAAACAACTCAGGCATTTTTATAAAAGATATTTGAGAGAAAACCACATTTAATTCGTTAAGCGGGAAATATGGAGTTGCAGCAAGAATAGCTGAAAAAAGTGCAATAACGCCCAAGGCAACCGGCACAATAGCAGTAACAATTCCTAATGTTTTAAAAACTCCTGGCATTATATCAATAAGATTGCTTGCCGACTCGGTAAAAACAAAGCGCGAACGTTGATAAAATGCTCCAGCAATAAAAACATAGGTGAGCAATGAAACAATCAGACAAATAATAAATAAAATTAGGTGTCGAATAATCTGAAATGCCTCTAGTTCGAAAACCATTTTAAAATATTCGATTGCGACCGAAATAATACTATAAATCCCGAATAACGCCATTACCAAAGCAATACCGGCAAATACATATCTAAAACTTTTCTTAAAGAAATCATCTTTCTCGGTAATTTCAACTGGTTTTGATGTAAACAACGAAAAAATCTTTTCCATAATCTGTGTTTTAAAATTATTGTCAAAGATAATAAATCGTCGGCAAGTTCAAAACAAGCAATCTTTATAAAATCTTTATGTCAATGGTTTATTTCTTTACAATCTCTTTATGAAAAAGCGGGTTATTTTGCCTCAGAATTTAACAATATACAATCGCTTATAAACTCCTGATATTCAGCAACTTAAACACTGACATTCAGTAATAAAATGAATAGATTTATTAATCCTGATATAATACTTCGTGTTACCGGTAGAATTCTGCTGGTTATATCGGTATTTATGCTAAGTTCTGTTATTGTTGCACTAATATACAGTGAAAGTGTAACTCCGTTTATGTATTCGATTTTAATTTGTGCTGCACTTGGCGCTTTGGGATTGATAACCGGAAGAAAAAAGCACGATTTTGCTGGAATGACTGGTCGTGATGGATACATCATTGTTTCTTTATCATGGTTTTTTATGAGTTTAGCTGGAGCTCTGCCTTACATTTTCTCGGGATCAATGCACAGTTTTGTTGATGCATTCTTCGAATCGACATCAGGTTTTACGACTACAGGATCGAGCATTTTAACAGATATAGAAGCTCTGCCAAAGTCTATATTATTTTGGAGAAGCATGACACATTGGATTGGAGGCATTGGCATTATCGTCTTGGTAATAGTAATCATGCCTGGACTTAAAATGGGGAGCATGCAATTATTTTCTAAGGAATCATCACTTCAGGAGAAATTTCAGCCACGCACCAAATCGATGGGTTTAAGGTTACTGTATATTTACCTAAGCCTAACTGCTGCTCAAACAATAATGATGCTTTTTGGGGGCATGAATCTGTTTGAAAGCCTCTGCCATTCGTTTGGAACAGTAGCTACTGGGGGCTTTTCGCCCAAAAATACTAGTTTAGCGGATTATTCTCCGTACATTCAATATGTAACAATGGTTTTTATGTTCTTAGCCGGGACAAACTTTGTTGTGCATTATTACATTTTCAAAGGAAGCTTTAAAAAAGCTTTTAAGAATGAAGAACTTCGCTTTTATTTTGCTGTAACTATTGCATTCGGACTTTTTATTGGAATTATGCTGTTTTTAAAAACGGACAAACCATTTGAACTGGCGATGCGAGAGTCATTCTTTCAAGTTGTATCAATTATCACTTGTACGGGATTTGCAACAGCCGACTATTTAATTTGGCCCCAATATTTATGGATAATAATATTCTTTGCAATGTTTCTAGGTGGCAGCACTGGATCCACTGCTGGTGGAATAAAAATGGGTCGTCATCTTATCCTGATAAAAAACATTAAAAGAATTTTTTTACGGTTAAACAATAGTAACGTAGTTGCGCCGGTAAAGTACAATGGGAAGATACTCAGCGAGGGAACAAATTCGCAAATACTCGGATTTATTGCCTTATACATAATGGTGTTTATTACAACTTCCGTACTGCTAATTCTTTTGGGAGTTGATATCCAAACCTCAGCAGGTTCGACAGCAACTTGCATGGCAGGAATTGGTCCAGGAATAGGAAGCGTAGGTCCAGTTGCTAACTTTGCACATTTGCCCGAAATAGCAAAAATAATTCTCTCGTTTACCATGATTCTGGGAAGACTGGAGTTGCTAACCGTTTTTATTATTTTCACACCTGCATTTTGGAGAAGTTAGCTCTAAACTCAACTCTGATGCGACATTAATTTATACCTTTGTATTATTAATTCGAAATTATGAAAGCTGGAAGAAAAATCAGCAAATTGAAAATAGTTTTAAAGAATCTACGTGATTATTTTCTATCGGTCACAATCATTGCTGCTGTTGTGCTAATATGTCGTTTGTTAGCCGACAGTATAAGTCATAATGTTGTCTCATTCATATTGCTTTTTGTTGTTTCTGTCTTAGCAACTTTTATGAGTACAGGTCCAGTACTGCTTGCTTCTACTTTAAGTGCGGTTGTTTGGAATTTCTTTTTTATCCCACCACATTTCACTTTTCGCATCGAAAAAACTGAGGACATTTTGATTTTTGCATTGTTT
>JAQVGK010000156.1 GCA_028696755.1 Bacteroidales bacterium
TTAAGCAAATCGGTTGCCAGTTCATCATCTCCAGCAGTTCTCTCAAATAGAGCATCGGTATTTATGTAAGTAATAATCATCATTTATTAATCCGGCGAACATTATCAAAAATTATTCCCTTTTCGTGTGTAAAAAAAAATCAGCACCCATTGGATGCTGACTTTCATATTTTTCAGATTATCTTCTGAGTAAGCGTCTGTTTACAAACTCGAGGAATACATCTCTGTAAGAGCGTCCGATTGGAACTTTGTTTTCTTTGATGTTAACATAGTTACCGTCGATATCGTCAATATGATTAATATTGATGATGAAAGATTTAGAAACGCGGAAGAAGATTTCTTCAGGAAGTTTGTTGTGAATGGTTTTAACATTCATAGCAGTCATATATTTGCCATGAGTAGCGTGAACGATTACATAATCTTTTAGACCTTCGATAAACAATAACTCATCGAATCTGATTTTAACATATTTTCTTTCAGATTTGATAAAGATAAAGTCGTCCTCGATAGCTTCGAAAACTGCTGTATTTTGAGAAAGAGCGATATACTCTTCTGCTTTTGCAACAGCTTTAATAAAACGGTCGAGTTTAACAGGTTTAACAAGGTAATCAACAACGTCGAGTTCGTAAGCTTCAACAGCATACTGAGGATAAGCAGTGGTAAGAATTACCATTGGTGCATTATTCAAGCTTCTTAAGAATTCGAGTCCTGAAATACCAGGCATTTCGATATCAAGAAACATGATATCCACGTCGTTACTTTGTAAAAAATCGTTTGCAGCAGCAGCATTTTCGAATTCACCAACCAATTTAAGATTAGATAATTCGCCAATGTTCATTTTCATACCTTCGCGTGCCAAAGGTTCGTCGTCAACAATTATACACTTCATCATTCCAGATTTATTTTTAGTTCAACATAAAAGTAATTATCTCTGTTCTCAGTTTTAAGTTCATATTTGCCTTGGTACAAAAGTTCCAGTCTCCTCTTCACATTTGTCAATCCGCCCTGACCTTCTTTCTTGTTATGTTCTATTGTATCGTTTATAGAATTTTTCACGGCAAAGATAACATATTTTTCTACAATTTCAACAAAAATATAAATAAAATTTTCAACACCTTTTGAACTTACTCCATATTTGAATGCATTCTCCAAAAAAGGGATAAACATAAAAGGATATACCATTAAACCTTTAAAACTACCTTTTTGTTCAAATTTTATGTCAATATTTGTAATTCTCAGTTGTTGTAATTCCACATAATTCTTAAGGTACTCATACTCGGACTTAAGAAGCACCTTATCTTCGGCACACTCGTATAGTTGATAGCGCAATAGATCCGAAAGTTTTAGCACCATATCAGCAGCTTTCTTGGGCTCGATTCTGGTTTGGATATAAACATTATTTAATGTATTGAATAAAAAATGTGGATTAATCTGATTTTTTAAGGAATCTAATTCTGTAAGTACTTTGTTTTTTTCAAGTTTATTTATTTGCTCTAAATTTTCACGATTTATTTGAAACAATTTTAATCCAATAGCAAGAGAAATAAAAACCATAGAAAACTGCAAACTATAGGCCTGTTTTCCAAGACACTGCATGTAATCCGTGCATAAATCTCCAAAAATGAAGTTTTGCAAAACAAAATTCAGAGCAAAATTGACAAAAAGAGTTATAAAAAAATAAAATGCGAATTTATTTATTTGTTGATTTCGGCCTAAATACCTTCTTAACAGAAAATGAATACACCAATAAACTGTAAGTACGTCAATAATATAAACAAAAACAAAGTTATAGCCATCGCCGAAGCCAGATCCAAAATGGTAAACCAATCCACTAAAGAAAAAATATACCAACCAGAACAGTGAGTGAGTTACAAATCTATATTTTGAAAGAACCAGACGCGATGTATTTTGTATATTGTTCACTTTGTTAGGTTAAAACATTTCGACAAAAATACGACATTTTCTAACATAATCAATAAGAGTACAGTTGTTTTTTATCAACAATTTTGTATAAAATGAAGATGTTACGTGTACACAACCCAAATTACTTGCGTGCGTTGCACTGAGTTGAATCGAAGTGAGCTCAACGGAATTTATGGCCAATGCGTTTATGATAGGTCGGACTACACAAATTAAATGTAAACTTGTCGCTCGCTTGCTTCGACTTCATTTCGACGCCGCGCAATGCATCGCGCTCAACACAAGGCAAGCTCCAAGTTTTTTTGAACGCGAATTCACGAATTTTGCTGACGCCTATTTCCTAGTAAGGCGCCAGCTAATTCGTCAATTAGCTTCGCTGAGCTTCGGTTCGCGTTCAAATCTGGCGAGCGTCAGCAAAGATTTTTTAGGTCAGCCTGTTTTTGTATATCGAACTTTGTTTGTTTATTTTTAATTTACACAAATATCTGATAATCAGTTTGTTGCACCAATCTGTCATTAGTAGTCCCCACCCCAAGTTTTGTGGCATAATGCGGGGATAACAGGTCGAACTATGCAAAGAACAAAGTTAACTTGTCGCTTACTTAATTCGGTGGTTCGACAACTTCGAGAACCTCAGCTACCGTACCAACCTCAGCTTAGCACAAGTCATGAGTTCCAAGATTTCTGACTTTTTTAAAAATTTGCAAAGCTCCTAGAATACGTTACGATACCCGAAATGAATTTTAACATTATTAAACATGAAAGAATCATTATTTTGCTTTCCAACAGCAAAAACTAGTGAAAAAATTCCGGCAGCAGTATTCAAATCTAATCCAGTTCCAACACCCATTGCAAAATTATAGTACTCCGATAATGTATTTCGCTTCTCAAAATATGCTGCATCGTAAAAAGCAAACAAAGCAGAACGCTCCTCGAACCTATATCTTAACTCTAGATTCAAGACAGAGTATGAACTTGCTGGCAGCGACAATTCGTCAAACCCACGTATGCTATTTAATCCACCAATCATATCTGTTTCGTTTTCCGATAACTCCGCACTATAAAGAGACGATGTATTTGAACGAATCTTAATTACCAAAAACCTTGCTACAGGAAAATACACAGAAAAATCAACAGAATTACGTGTTTGGAATCTAACTATTTTATCACTCTCCTCAGGTTCAGTAGTTCTGGTTCCAAATGCTGAATTCACTTTCAAAATTATCCCCTTCCCAGGATCTAGCCAATCATCGGTTGCAAAATATCTAAATCCAACGCCATATAAATCGGAAGAAAAATCAGCAAAACCAGAAGCAACAGCACCTATCAGATATGAATTTCTTCGGCGATAAAAAACCTCTATTCCGTTTAGCGTATTATTTCCGTACAGAATTTTTCCAGTAAAGTCGGTATTTATAAATGATGTATCGCGCTTCTCCAAATCGAAATCGACACCTGTACCAAAATCTGATTTAAAAAGGTAAGGAATAGAAAACTCTGTTTCGAGTTTTTGACTGCGCAAATCGAATTTTTGCCACTTCACTAGGATTACCTCGCCAGCTCCAGCAGCATTTACAAGATTTAGGTTCAAATCTCCAGTTAACATCAGTTTGCCAGTGGTTTTATTATCGGGGACAATTCCTAATATACCACTAAAACTTCCCGCCTTTTTATTTCTAAGATACAGAATCATATCAGCCTTACCATTCCCAAATGCTAGCTGATAACTTCTTGTTTGCTCAAAAAATGGAACAGTTTTTAACTGAAGATCAGCTGACTTAATATCGTCGAAATTAAAACTTTCTCCCTTTTTCAATCCTGATACCTTATTAATATAATGGGGTTTTATTCGAGCTTCACCTTTTATAATTATTGAGTCGAAAACAAAGTAATCTCCCGAATCAATAAGATATTCAGCATCCACCGAGTCATTCTCTACAATAACCCGTAAAGGCTTAATTCCAGCAAATGGAAACCCTTTAGCAGCAAAAAGACTTAATATATCGGTGAAATAATCGTAAAAATCGTTGGGATTAAATGCTTTATTCGATTTATACACCATTCCCGATTCTGCCATAATGTCAGTACTGTCAATAATAATTAAACTTCTAACATCAAGCTTCTCACCACGTGTGTAATAAGCATAAATTGATTCGTTGACAAAAATAATACTATCATAACCAGCTGAAAAATATCCATTAGCAATATCTTTTTGCTGAAAACTTAATAATTTGCGATGTAAATCTAAACTATCAGAATAATTGTGAGAATATGAAAGTTGGGTTTCATCATGACCATCGTTTAGAATAATCTTTAAACTTTGTGCACAGAGGTTATTAAATGACAACGAAAGTGCAACGAGAATTATCAGATATTTACAGCAATTAATCATTCATTTGAGATAGTCTTAATAGAACCTGTTTTTTCGTCAAATATTATGTTCAACTTTTTGTTTTTAAACATTTCGGCAGGAAGATAATTTAGATAACCAAACTGTGGAATTACAAGTGTTTCTTCGGCATAAACATGACCATGCACCATGAGTTTAATTGTTCCAATTCCAGGTATTCTGTAATACAAACCTTTTGATTTGTCTTTTTTTGCAAGCTTATCCTGTCTATTATAAAAACCGCTAATTAGCTCATACTGATTGTTATTTGTTATCTCAAGAAAAACATCTTCGCTAGAATCATCTTGATTATCCATTTCGAAAAGCTTTATTTTTTGTTGAGTAATACCAGCATCTGGAATGATTGTAAAATAATATTCGTTGACAACTCTCTCTGTCTTACCTGTAAACAACTCCAGATATTGAATTTCAAGGGAGTCAAGTTCTGCAATCATCATATCCACATTTTTTGGTGGGGCATCAGTATCAAACTGCCCAGTCATCAGTTTAAACCTGCGCTTGCGTAGCTTTATAATAAAATTCGCTGCTTCTTCTGCCTTTTGTTCAAATTCCTTACTGGTGATAGTCTTGTTATAAATTGGAATCTTCTGAAAAACAGAGTCAATCTCAACTACTTTATAAGTAGTATCTGTAAGATCAATAAAGTTTCGCTTAACAGATAAATCCTTGAACAAAACATCATCTGTTAAATAAGACGGAACATTAAGATAAAAATCAGTATTTAACGTTTCAACCGATTGTGTTTTTGTTCCATAAGAACTAATTATTGAGCCATTAACAAAAGCCAAATGTGGTAATTCTTTTTGCGACGAAATAATATATCCTGCTTTGGAGTCAGGCTTACTATAGAGCTGAAAATCGACATCTTTGATTTCGGTAAATTGAGAGGCCTCGCCTTTAGCTCCCTTTATTGTAAGATATTTATCTGCAAATTTATGATATGGACCTGGAATAAAATACTCGGTCTCAACAACAACTTTAATTCTAATAACAGCTTCTGGCAGATAATACACCAACGAATTATGTTTTATTTTGGCAGTGGTATCAGCAAGGTTATATACTTTTATTTGCGCACTTAAAGCAGTTACAGCTAATATCAATAATGTAAATACTATTAATCTTTTCATGTTTAAACACTTTTTTATGCAAAAATAAGATTTTTTTCTGAGATTCGAGTTTTTAGGATTTTGAAATTAGGATTCAATGTCGTTTAGTTAAGGCTTTCAATAATAGATTTATTGTTAAAAACCATCCATCAATAAAATGTTAATGTCCGCTGGACAAAGGAGTAATTTTAGTGGTTTATTTAGTTTTACTGACGTTGAAGCCCTAACGGGCTAGTTATTCCTTTGACAAAAATCGTTTTGTCCAGAGGACATAAACGTCAGTAAAAAGCTAAATCAAAAGTTCCTTTTTGTCCAGAGGACATATACAAAAAATGCTTAACTAAACGATATTGAATTAGGATTTATCAACTTCGCATTCCCTTACAAATTTCCCACAAGGCAATACCTGCGCTGACTGAAACATTAAGGGAGTGTTTTGTTCCGTATTGTGGAATTTCGAGGCAGATATCACAAATATCAATTATCTGCTGATCAACTCCATTAACTTCGTTACCGAGAACTAATGCGATTTTTTCATCGGCAGAGACTTTAAAGTTTCTTATATCAGTGCTGCCTTCAGCAATTTCGAGAGCAATAATTTTGTAACCATTGTTTTTTAGGTTTTGAACAGCCTTTAGGGCCGATTCAAAATACTGCCACGGAACTGTCTCGGTTGCTCCTAATGCTGTCTTTTGAATATCGCGATGTGGAGGTGTACCAGTAATACCACATAAATACACAGCCTCACATGCAAAAGCATCCATAGTGCGAAAAACTGCGCCAGTATTATGATGAGATCTAATATCATCAAGAACTGCAATTACAGATAATTTGTCAACGCTACGAAATTCTTCGGCACTTACTCGTCCTATTTCTTCAATTGGCAATTTCCTCATAGACTACATATTTATAGCCAGCCAAGCCATTAAACCAACAGAATGAACAAAAGCCGACTCGTCCATATCAAAAGATGGATTATGTAAGCCTGTCATTCCTTTTCCATCGCCGGCAATTCCCATTCGGTAAAAAACAGCAGGAATTTCTTTTCCAAAATAGGCAAAATCCTCGGCAGTCATTCTCAATTCCATATTTTCAACATTGCTTTCTCCAATATATTCTTTTGCAGCCGAAATTATTGTCGCTGTTAAATCAGGATCATTATATACACTTGGATAACCATCACGAATTTCGAGATCGAAAGTGCATTTATTCTCAACTGCAACTTTCTCTGCAATTTGTTTTAAGTTTTTCTTGATTTCTAATCTCAAGCCCTCGTCGAAAGTTCTCATTGTACCGTCGGCAGATGTTTTGGACGGAATTACATTTAAAACGCCATCGGCAATTAGTCGACCAAATGCAACAATAAACGGCAAATCCGATTTCAGGCGTTTCTGCATTTCCTTAACCTCGTGAATAAACTCAACCACAGCAAGCACCGTATCACTTCGTTTTTGAGGAACGGCAGCATGGCCACCAACACCTTCGAATCTTATATACAATTCATCGGTAGCAGCCATAAGATAGCCAGGAGCAAAACAAAAATGTCCAGTTGGCATTTCGGGTAAAACGTGCTGACCAATAATCTTTTTAACATCATACTTCTTTAAAAGGCCTTTTTCGACAAGTATTTTTGCTCCACCCGGAATTTTTTCTTCGGCAGGTTGAAAAACGAGAATTATCCTGCCTTTAATTATAGATTTAAGATTTTGTAAAACAATAGCCGTTCCTATCAACGAAGCTGTATGAGCATCGTGTCCACAAGCATGCATTACTCCATCGTTTACAGATTTATACTCACACGAATTTAATTCTACCAGTGGAAGAGCATCTGTATCAGCACGCAAAGCAATTGTTTCACCAGGCAAATCACCATCAATAATTCCGATTAAAGAATTTTCACCAAAAGATTCATCGTATTTAATACCATATTTATTGAGTTTTGATTTAATAAATTTCACAGTATTAAATTCTTGAAACGATAATTCGGGATTTTGATGAATATAACGACGAATTTCAATCACTTCGGCATGAACATCTTTGCTCAACAATTCAATTTTATTCTTCAGGTTTTCCATAATTTATTTTCCAAAAAACATTTTTAGGCCAGCTAATATGATAATAATCGAAAAAATCTTTTTTAGACTC
>JAQVGK010000157.1 GCA_028696755.1 Bacteroidales bacterium
TCTACATGTTTATTCTGCTATTGATTGTCGGGACCAAATCCGGGAACAGACACCCAAACCGGATCCTTATCTCCTTTATTTTGCTCGCCCGCCAGAGCTTCGGGAAAGCTATTCCGGTATTTGTCGCTACCCCTTGGCCGAAGCGGAACCGGACGGTCCAATCGAGGGATATCTCGTCCCAATGCCTAGCACCGGGATTAAGCATAATCTACTTTATTCGATTACGCAGCAAGAGCATAGTTATCTGCGCCTTGTAATTGTCTGTGAAAAAGTTTAACGGGTTTTCTCACATTGCCCGACATGCTTACACAATCATTTACCTTGCTGTCAAAACCAGGTCAGCCCCTGATTGTAAAAGTGATGCAAAGATACGACTTTTTTATTAACCTTTAAAGAAATTTATTGTAATATCAAAAGAAACAGATTTCCAAATATTTTAACAAACTCGGCTCTGACTTTGAATATTTTTACGACTTCAGCACCTTAATCACCTCTTCCGGATTTTCTGCTCCAAAAACTGCAGAGCCAGCTACTAATGCATTTGCTCCAGCATTTAAAACATCTTTGTAGTTTTTAGTATCCACACCACCATCGACCTGGATAACCAAATTTGGATTTGTGGCATCGGCCATCTTTCGCAATTCGGCGATTTTTGTAAGACTTTGTGGGATAAAACTTTGTCCGCCAAAACCTGGATTAACCGACATGATTAGCACCATATCTAAATCGGGAAGAATATCTTTTAATAATGCGACGGGAGTATGTGGATTTAACGAAACACCAGCTTTCATTCCAGCAGATTTAATTTCCTGAACAGTTCGATGCAAATGAGTGCAAGCTTCGTAGTGAACAGTAAGAATATCAGCACCAGCTTTTTGCCATTCTGTAATATATCTTTCTGGTTGAACAATCATAAGATGAACATCCAGTGGCTTTTTAGCATGTTTCTTAATGAATTTCACAACAGGAAAACCAAACGAAATATTTGGAACAAAAACACCATCCATTATATCGAGATGAAACCAATCGGCATCAGACCTATTAATCATTTCAACATCTTTCTGTAAATTTCCAAAATCTGCCGATAACATCGACGGCGCTAAAATTGTGTTTTTCATTTCTGCAGCGATTAAAACTTGTGCAAATATAATATTATTTTACAAAAAAGGAGGTTCTGACAACCTCCCTAAAATCTGACTTAATTACACTAAGTAGGATTTGAGCCTCGTATGTTTTGTGGATTGTTTTAAACGTCGAATTGCTGCCTCTTTAAGTTGACGAACTCTTTCACGAGTAAGATCGAATTCTTCACCGATTTCTTCAAGAGTTCGGGGCACTTCGCCATTTAAACCATAGTACATTCTAATAATTTGTGCTTCGCGTTCGCCAAGTACTTTAAGTGTATTATTTATTTCTTTTACCAACGATTCTTTTAGCAATGCGTTATCAGGAGGCACACTATCTTTAACTCCCATTAAATCGTAAAGCGTAAAATCATCGTCGCTATCATTACCTAATGGGGCATCCATCGACATAAATCTGGATTGAGATTTAATTGTATCCTGAATTTCTTCAAGTTCAACATCAACTTCACCAGCAATTTCGAGAATAGTCGGTTCACGTTCAAACATTTGCTCTAGCTTTGAGGATGCTGCATTAATTTTATTTATCATGCCAATTTTATTCAGCGGCAAGCGAACCATTCTACCCTGAACAGCCAGAGCATGCAAAATAGATTGACGAATCCACCAAACAGCATACGAAATAAATTTGAATCCCCTAGTCTCGTCGAACCTTTTTGCAGCTTTAATAAGACCAAGATTCCCTTCGTTTACCAAATCCTGAAGTGTAAGTCCCTGATTTTGATATTGTTTTGCTACAGAGACTACGAATCTCAGATTGGCAGAAACTAATCTGTCTAAGGCCTTTTGATCTCCGCCCTTAATAAGACGAGCCAACTCAATTTCCTCATCTGGAGAAATCATGTCTTGTCGACCTATTTCCTGCAAATACTTTTCAAATGCAGGGGTGTCTCGGTTGGTTACCTGTCGTGTAATTTTCAGCTGTCTCATACCTCATAATTTTAGCAACTATTATTATAAACGATTTTACACACAAAACGGTTGCCGAAAAATCAAGATATTTTGAAAAAAAATTTACATTTTTAATAAAAAAAGTTTCATATGTACAAAATAATAACTAATTTTGCAGCGTTGATTAAGTTCTGTCACACTATTCAGATCAGACAGAAAAACAAAATCAGAAAAAATAATTTATTGTTCAACACAAATCACATTTAACATGTATGACATTCTGGAATTAAACTCAAAATTATTACCTGAGTTAAAGGAGATAGCAAAGAATTTGGGGGTACATAAAGTTGAGTCATTCAAAAAAAAGGACTTAATATACAAGATTCTCGATATGCAAGCTATAAAAGCTTCGATCGAAGAAGCTGCTAAGCCACAGCAAAACAAAAAACGCCCACGTAAAAAAGTTAAAGCACAAAAAGTTGCTTTTAGTACGGGAGCAAATACTCAAACCAATTTATTCTCATCGGCAGATTCGAACGCTCAAGTGTCTGAAGACAAGAAGAATGAAGCTTTGCAAGATTCGCCAATAGACGAAACTAGTAAAGCACAAAAACAGGATAAAGCACCTAAAAAGGAAAATAAAAACAATTCAACCGAAAAATTTAAAAAGGCTATTGCAAAGCAAAATCTAGCTGAAGAAAAAGCAGTAGAAAACAACATTATTACAGAGGAAACTATAGAACCTGTTAATAAAGATAACGTAGTTACAGTATCAGAAGATCCAAAACCTCAGGAAAGAAAGCTCATTTTAAAGAGAAATCCAGCCACAGAAAACAACAGTTCAAAAGCTGTTGTTGATACAGATGCGCAAAACTTAATGTTAACGCCAGATTCAGAGATAAAAACCGATTTTGCTGAAGCCCAGCCGGAGTTTTCAGGCACAGAAGTTGAACCAAAAATTGAAAAAGAGCCAAAATCAAAGAAGGAGGATTTATATGACTTTTCGGGAATTATTACAATTACCGGTGTTTTAGAAATAATTCAGGATGGTTATGGTTTTTTAAGATCATCGGACTATCACTATCTAAACTCTCCTGATGATGTTTATGTTTCTCAATCCCAAATCAAACTATTTGGTTTAAGAACAGGCGATACAGTTGAAGGAACCATCAGACCACCAAAAGAAGGTGAAAAATATTTTCCACTTATAAAAGTAGTTAAAATTAATGGTATCGATCCTGCTTTAATGCGCGACAGAGTTCCATTCGACCACCTCACTCCTCTTTTCCCAGATGAAAAATTCAACATTACTGGTAATGGCAAGGCAACGCTCTCAACAAGAATCATAGATTTATTTGCTCCAATTGGCAAAGGTCAACGTGGTCTTATTGTAGCTCAACCAAAAACAGGTAAAACTGTATTACTTCAAGAAATTGCAAATGCTATTGCAGCAAACCATCCAGAGGTATATCTTATGATACTTCTTATAGATGAGCGTCCAGAGGAAGTTACAGATATGGCACGAAATGTAAATGCCGAAGTTATTGCTTCAACTTTTGACGAGCCAGCCGAAAGACATGTAAAAATCTCAAACATTGTTCTCGAAAGAGCAAAACGAATGGTTGAATGTGGGCACGATGTAGTTATACTTCTCGATTCAATTACTCGTTTAGCCAGAGCATATAACACCGTTGCTCCAGCTTCGGGTAGAGTTCTTTCTGGTGGGGTTGATTCAAACGCACTGCATAAACCTAAAAGATTTTTTGGAGCAGCACGTAATATTGAAAATGGTGGTTCATTAACTATTATCGCCACAGCTCTTACCGAAACTGGATCAAAAATGGACGAAGTAATTTTCGAAGAATTTAAAGGAACTGGCAATATGGAGTTGCAACTCGATAGAAAACTCTCGAACAGACGAGTTTATCCTGCTGTTGATATTGTTGCCTCAAGCACCAGACGCGAAGACCTGCTAATGGAAAGCGATTTAATAAACCGAATGTGGATTTTAAGAGAATTTTTAGCAGATATGAATTCTATTGAAGCTATGGAATTTATGAGAACCCGCTTAATGCAATCTCCTACTAACGAAGAGTTTCTTTGGACAATGGATAAAGGGTTATAAAAACAATTCATACTAAACATAAAAGACGTCAAAATTCTGGCGTCTTTTTTTGTGACTAATAATTTAGGTTACGATACGAAAGTAGATATACTCAACCTCCATGGAATTTTGTAATATAAACCGTATCTTTTGAGCCTACTCTTCTTCATTTCGGCAAGCTCAATGCATCGCAAAAACTATTACCATAGCTACTGCCCCCGTATTGCAGGGCAGGTTATGCAAAGAATATTTTCATCGATTAGTCGCAAAATCTATAAGTTTCTAAATAAAAAATCCCAAAGAGGTTGAGTATAATAAAACCATCCGTAATCTTTGCTTGCCAATTGAATAAACTGAAAAAAATGAAAGTGATCTCAGTTATCATCTTATCGCATAAGGCAAAAAAAAAGAGGCTGCAAAAACAGCCTCTTAAATTTTATTTCGCAACTAGATTATTTCATCAAGTTAACTTTGTGAGTTGAAGTTTCGCTTCCGTTAATTACTTTTACAAAGTAAGTTCCATTAGCATATTTACTCATGTCAACAGTATTAACCATTTGAGCATTTTCGATATTTTCAACAACTTGTCCCATCATGTTGATAATCTGAACGTTAGCACCTTCTACATTCTCGATATTGAGAGTTCCGAAAGATGGGTTAGGGAAAATTACAATTGATGAAGTATTATCATTAACAACCTCTTCAATAATATCGTTATATAATCTAATACCTACTCCACCAAGCCCCCAATTTGTTAAAGAATACCAAGTTGCTTCGTCAGTAAAGAACCATTGTGTTCCCCAAATACTATGCTTAACAGTTTTATCATAGCCAATCCAAAAGTTTTCTAATCCGTTGTAATAAATTTCAACAGCTGCCCTAATAGTCTTGCTTACTTCATCAGTTTCGAATTGAACATAAATAGGATCAGCAAATTCAACAGTTTTCCATGTGCCAATATCTTCTGCAGCAATATCAATTAAAGAAGTAGTTCCAATGTCAACCCAGTCTTCGGTACCGGCATCATACTGCATGATATGACCAACAAATGATGTTCCGACATCAGTACCAGAGGCAATGTATACACTCATTGATTGGATAGGAGTTTCAAATCCATATAAATAACTAGTTGCTAGCATTTCACCATCATTACCTCCCGAACTAAAGTTGCACAAACCAACAGAACCAGTAATATTATTCATATCACGAGCCATTGTAACGTCTGAAACTTGGAATGAAGAAACACCAGTATTGTTTTCAGGAGTATAATCATCAACACCATCAACAAAAACGCTATAAGTAACATTATAGGTACCTAATAAAGCTGCTGAACCTAAAGACAAAGATTCTATAACATCCAAAGTATCAATCTGACCAGTTGCTAGTTCTACACCAACAAGATCTTGATTATATAACTCTGTTCCATTAGGATCTGTAACAACAACGTTAACGGTTGGAGTTACGCTTGCAGTACCATTATTAACAAC
Organism: Bacteroidales bacterium; assembly: GCA_028696755.1. Next base: position 5,625 of record JAQVGK010000157.1, read on the forward strand.
ACGAATATTAAACCAAGAAACATCGACATCAGTGTTTGCATACTGCTCATTAGCAACCATTCCATAGTGAGAACTATAATGGAAATAAGCAGCATTTGCAGGATCAGTATAGTCAACTCCTTCGAAGAAGTTCATTACACCCCAAGTTAATTCCAAATCATTTTCAGGTGTTTCTGAAATTAAAATATCATCAATTTCCCAACCGTAACCAGCACCATAATCTTCATCAGTACTTGCGTTTTCCCATCTAAATCTAATTGAGACATTAGCTTGATTTCCAATTGCAGGTAAAATAATTTCTTGATAATCATTAGCATATTGATTTGTAGTAACAGTGTTGTTATCTGTTACCTCAACAGCAGTCCAAGTTGTTCCACCATCAATACTATAATCAACATAGCAAAAATCATAATTAAAAGCTTTGTAATTTTGAATCCAAGAAAGTTTAGGAGTATTATAACCAGTTGTATTAATATTATCAAATCTAATCCAACAGTTATAAGTAGCAACAGAACCATAAATCAAATCAGTAATCCCATCTACCCAAGCAAAGTTCCCGTGCGACTCCGAATACGAATTAACATAAGTCAACCCCATATAACGCCAAATTGGTGGACATGGAACAGGGTTATCAATACCATCAGAAGGAGTAATATCTGAAGTGAAGTTGTTTGGATTTGGTGTTGTAACAGCAACGTCCCATGCTTTTGTTCCGACATCAGAACCAAAAGTCCAATTAACCTCTCCATCAAAATCCTCTGACCAAATCTCTACTTTTTGTTGACTAGAGATTTTTTGTGATTTGTCTTTCTTCACTCCAACGTTAGTTTTGCTATTTAAGCTAATCTGAGAATAGCCAGCAAAAGCGAAGAAAACCAAAGCCATTAAAATTGTAAATTTTCTCATAACATTTAAAATTTAAATTAACATTTATTTGATTACTTATTAAAAAAACTTAGAGTACAAAATTAGAAAACATTTTGAATTTCATAACAATTTTTTAAATTTTCTTTTTGTTTTGAAGATATAACTCTCGATACCTCAAAAAGGTTGCATAAGCGCTTGTTTTTGAAATGAAAAATCCTGTTTTCCCGTCTAAAAATCCAAGTTTAAGAAAGAAAACGGAAAAAAACCGGAAAATTGATTTAAAATATCCAGCTAATAGAGATGATTTTTTACCTTTCTTATAATCACTCAATGCATTTAATCTTGCAAACTTTTCGGCCTGCTTCAGATGTTCATTTCTGGATTTATAGGTAAAATGAAGTATATCTCCCTTAAGCATATAATTTGTCGGACTTGCACTAAAAACTAAATTTTCGTGTATTGTTCCCTCCCATTTTGCAAATATTCGGTTAAATATTCTTATTTTTCGATCAGGGTACCATCCACAAAAGCGTATAGGTTTTCCGCAATGGTGATTTAAGCGATTAAAGCTTAAAGCAATATTCTCCGAATCAATAACAAAATCAATAATAGAATGCCTAAGTTCATCCGACAAACACTCATCTGCATCAAGCGAGAGAATCAAATCATACTTTGCTAAAGAGTTTGCATAATTCTTTTGTGAACTATAGTCATCAAATTCCCGAAAAAAGAATCTGCATTTGTATGTCTCACATATTTCTTTCGTTTTGTCTGCAGACCCCGAATCAACAACAACTATGTCTGAACATAAATCTACAACAGACTTAAGGCATCTTTCAATATTTGCCTCCTCATTAAAAGTAATTATTACAACACTAAAGCCTTCCACCGAAAAAAATTTGTAACAAAAATACAGAAAATTCATCAATAATTCATTATCCACAAATCGTTTTTATAAGACGTACATTCAACAAGCAAATGCAACTTTATTGTTAACAAAATTATAAAATATATTTTTAGGGCAATCATAATTTAGATTTTTTCTAGGTCTTCTATTGATTTTATACTGTATTTCAGTGATATCAT
>JAQVGK010000158.1 GCA_028696755.1 Bacteroidales bacterium
TTAAAGGATCCTCTCATACGCAAGTATGGCGAAGAATGGTATAAGGAAGCTTGCATTGCTGCAGATTATCTAAAAGGTATAGAAGAGTAAATTTATTGCCTTAATAAAAACAACTTTTTCCTTGCATGGTAAATTCATGTTTTGTACATTTGCAGCCTCAAAAAAAGTTCGTTTACATAAACCGGTTCGTAGCTCAGTTGGTAGAGCACGTGACTCTTAATCATGGGGTCGGGAGTTCGAGCCTCCCCGAACCGGCAAAATAAAAGCTCTTAGATTTTATCTAGGAGCTTTTGTTTTTATTTCATTCACATAAAAAATAGATGTTTTGTTTGTTGAATGTTGTTTATATCATATTTTTGTAAATAAAAAAATATAGATAAAGATGGAAGAACAAATAGAAATTAGAGAGATAAATGCTTTATGGGATAGGAAAGAGAAAAAATGGTACTACTGTTTTAAGGATTTATTAAATTTGTTTTTCGATAGTGATAATTCTACCGAAAACATGAAGATATTGGAGAAAGGTAAAAAATCGCTTATAAATGACATAGAAAACAGTACCGTTTTTAAGGAAGTTAGAATTAATGGAGTTTTAAACGAAAAAGCTTTTATTGATGTTGAGACTTCAATTAGGCTGATTATGTTTATTGACACCCCTCGAGCTACTTATTTTAAAAACTATTTCGTTAATTTTGGTTTAGCAAAGTTTTACGAATTAGTTGGAGGTGCAAAAGGAAAAAAAATCGCCAAAAGTTTTAATCTGTTACAGACCAAAACAGAGGATGATGCTTTGTTAGATTCATTGCTGGATAAACGATATCTGTTCTCGTTAAATTCATTGTTAAATAGTGAGATTAAACGAAAAATTGGAAAATTTGAAATTGTTGAAGTCGAAGAAATTATAAAAGAAAAGAAGAAAATTGTAACGCAAAGACCACCTAAGAAGAAATTGCCCACAAAGAAAAACAAACCAAAACACAATGTGTATAAGTCGTTTGATTTGGATGGTTTCCCAATGAAGAGGAATACTAAAAAAAGCAATTCTCATATTGATTCCGAAAAGAATCTTACCGAAAACTCAAAAAGAAACGTGAAAGTTCATTATGTAACACGTAAAGGCTTGGCACGGCTTAAGAAAAAAGGTAGAATTTAGTCTAAATGCTTTTTCCTTACATGGAATTTTTCATAATCGTAGCATCAAGAGGTAAATTACAAACACTTAAAACCTCAGATTATGAAAACAACAATTTTACTCGCAGTTATTACTGCAATCTGTTTAACACTTAACGCTCAGAATGGAGCAATTCACGGAAAAGTACTCGACGAATATGGAAGTCCATTGTATGGAGCAAACATAGTTTTGGTAGATGCGGCTTCTACGGTTGGGACAATGAGTGATTTCGATGGTGAGTTTAAAATTAAACCACTTAATGCCGGAACTTATACTGTCGAAGTCTCTTTTATTGGCTATAATTCAGTAAGAATTACTGGAGTTTCTGTTTACAATAACAAAATCACATTTCTCGAAGATGTTGGACTTAGCACAAACATAAATTTTCTTGATGATATTGTCGTTTTGGGAAATCCCGAAGAGTTATTGAACAGAGATGAACCACAGAAAATCACCCTGTCTAATACACTAATTGATAACTCCGCAGGTCCGAAAAACCCAGTAGCAATAATTGCCAGACTGGTGCCCGATGTGCAGGTCGTCAATAATCAGATGGTGGTTCGTGGTTCACGTCCTGGTAGCAGCACTGTTTATATCGATGGTATGAAATCACCAAACGAAACATCAACTTTGCCATCAATGTGTATCGGTTCGGTTGAAGTTTACACTGGCGGAATTCCTGCAAGATATGGCGATGTTACAGGTGGCGTGGTAATGATGAGCATGAAAGGCTATTTTGATATTTTGAGTGAAAGAAGAGCTGCAGAAAGTTATAGATAACAGTGATTTGTGAATTGTCCTTATGAAAGAGCGACTCAACAAGTCGCTTTTTTGTTCCCCAAGAAAAAATAAAAATAATTTAATTGTCACGTGGAATTTACAAAAAAAATGTCATCAAGACATAAAACGAAGTTAATAATTTAAAAACTAAAATTATGAAAACAACAATTTTATTCGCAGTTTTGATGGGAGTATCAATCTGCCTCGCTGCTCAGGGTGGAGCAATTCAAGGAAAAATATTTGACGAACTCGGAGAACCAGTTTATTCGGCAAATATCAGTATTGTTGATGGACCAACTAGCACTGGAACAAGTTCTGATTTCGACGGTGAGTTTAAAATTAAACCGTTAAATGCTGGTACTTACACTGTGGAGATTTCTTATTTGGGCTATAACAAACAAACAATTGTGGGGGTTAATGTTTATAATAACAAAATTACTTTTGTTGAGGATGTTACCCTCACTCCTGATGCTGTAATTCTTGGTGTTATAGATGTTGTTTACTTTAGAAATAAACTTGTAGATCCTGATGAGCCACAAAAAATGACTATCGATAACGAATTGATAATTAAAACTCCTGGAGCAAAAAGTCCCGCTATGCTTGCTAGATCTTACCAAAGCGATGTTCAGGTTGTCGGGAACCAAATGGTTGTTAGAGGTTCACGTCCTGGTAGTAGCACAGTTTATATTGATGGAATGAAAGTTTCGGATGAAATGTCAACTTTGCCAAGTCTTGGAATCGGATCGATGGAGATTTACACTGGCGGAATTCCTGCAAAATATGGAGATGTAACTGGAGGTGTAATAATGATGACAACCAAGAGCTATTTCGACTTGGTAAGCGAAAGAAATGCTCAAAATAGTAGGAGATAGAAAAATATTAAGTTCGGAGTTGGAGGTGATTGCTTACGCGACTGGTTAACTCCGAACTTAAAATTTAAAATTCAAAGAAAAGAAAAAAACCTGTATCTTTAAACCAAAAATTGAAATGCGAGAGCTAAGCGACATAGAAGTTATCAGCAGATTCGGGAGCAACAGAAATGAGGCACTCGAAGAGCTGTATAATCGCTATGCTACCCTCGTTTATGGGGTTTGTCTTAAATATTTAGGTTCACGCGATGATAGTCTGGATGCAGTTACAGATATTTTTACTTTTATTGGTGAGAAAATTTTGATACACGAAATTAGTAATTTTAAATCTTGGCTTTATTCAGTAGCCAAAAATCATTGTTTGATGAAATTGCGCAAAGATAAAAGGGTTACAAATGCTTTAACCGATTATTTCGAAGATCCAGAATCAGGTTATTTAGATACGTCGGACGAAGAAATGACAACAGAACTTATCGAAATGGCCATCACTCAACTATCTCCCGAACAAAAAATGTGTGTCGAACTGTTTTATTACGACAAAAAATCATATTCCGAAATTACTGAAATTACTGGCTTTGATTACAAATCGGTAAAATCTTACCTGCAAAATGGTAAAATTAAATTGAAGAAAATACTGGAGGAACAAAAATGAACGATCAATATAAAATAAACGAAGATATCAGGCGCTATCTCAATGGCGAAATGACAGGAGCAGAGCTTCGCAATTTCGAGATGCAGATTGCTACTGATCAGTTTTTAGCCGATGCCATAGAGGGCTATAAAATCACTGCCGCAAGTATAGATGATGTAGATATGCTAAAGCAAAGGTTGTTTCCTGCAAAGAAAAAAACTCTTGGATGGAAAGCTTGGATTTATACTGGAATCGCAGCCTCTTTAGCATTAATGGTTTTATATTACATTTCACAAATCAATAAGAGTGTTTTTGATGATGGAGCACAATTATCGCGTATGATTTACAAACCTGTTTTACCTAGCGATACTATTATTGTTGTTGATACTTTTAAAAACGATATTAGAGTTGTTATTCCAGAAAAAAATACCTTGACCGCCGAACTCCGACAATTTCCTCAAAAAGTTGAAGTGCCCGAAAGTATTGTTCCTTTACATGTTAACAAAACTGTAAAGCCGATTAAGTTGAATCACAATTACGATTTGGGGGATTATTATCGTTATCGATCAAATCATCTTTACACTTACATAGGTAGCTTTAAAGTTGTTGACTACCGCTACGAGAAACGAATAAAGCAAGGCTTGCCTGAAATTCCATCAAATATTAATAATTTTAGTTTTGACAATGGATTGCCTGTTGTTAACGAGGAGGTTACTTATACTGCATTCTTAGAACAAGCATTATCAAAAACAAAGGCTGGCAATTATTTCGGAGCAATAGATGACTTTAATATTATCCTCGAACAGTTTCCAAACGATCAAAATGCATTGTTTTATAAAGCATTTTGTATGTACGAATTAAATGATAATGATATTGCTCTCAAAGAATTTGACAAAGTTCTTAATGGTAGAATCAATACATTTCATGAGGAATCAATGTGGTATAAAGGGCTGATCTATAAAGAAGAAAAGCAGTATGCTGCTGCCGAGAAAGTGCTCGAAGAAATTGTCAATGATAATGGATATTATGGAGTGCAGGCGAAAAAGGAATTGGATGAGCTGTATAAATTGTATTTGAATGAGTAAACTAGGAAAAGCACCTTTGTGATTGGTGATCGGTGATTGGTGATCGGTGATCGGTGGTCGGTGGTCGGTAAGCGGTGGTCGGTAAGCGGTAATCGGTAATCAGTAATCGGTAATCGGTGGTCGGTAAGCGGTAATCGGTAATCAGTAAGCGGTGGTCGGTAAGCGGTAATCGGTGATCGGTGGTCAGTAAGCGGTAATCGGTGGTCGGTAAGCGGTAATCGGTAAGCGGTAATCGGTAATCGGTGGTCGGTCCCGAGCCAAAGGCTCGTGGATCCTCGTTAAAAGAAGAAATTGCTTTGCACTTTTTCTTTTTGCGAGTATGTTAAAATTGCAAATTGCTTTTTTATAAAATTCACAAAGCAATTTCTATTTTAACGGGATGGTTGACTGCTAAATCGTGCAGTAAACCTCCTCAGCCTTAGCCTCAGCCTATTAAAATTTTGTGAAGGTAATTGTAAAAAGAAAGATTTATATTTTGGATTTATAAATGAAATTATTTAATTAAAACTTACGACTATGAAAGCAGGAATTTTGATTATCGCATTTTTAGCAGTATCATTTTTTGTTTCTGCTCAAAAGCCAACTGTTGTTAAGGGTCAAGTATTTAATTTAGAAACAGGTGAACCAGTTTCGGATGTCAATATCTCAATTAAAGGATCGAGTCTTGGAACTATAACCGATGAATTTGGAGCATATACACTAACATTGCGTTCGGCAAAAGATACAATTATTTATTCACATGTTCAGTATGTTAGCCTCGAGAAACAATACACAGGAACAAATTTAAAAGCGGATGTTTTGCTGGAACCTCTTGTAAATATGTTACCGGTTGCAACAGTTAAACCTGTAGTTAATATTAGTAAAGGAATGTTGCTTGATGTTACTGATTATTGCTTTATTGGAGACTCTATTCTTTACTCTGGATTTTGCTATCGTTACAATAAAAAGCAAAACCCATGGCTTGTGATGATTGCTCCGAACGGAGATACCGTTTTTAGCTATTGCGTTGGAATGGAAGGTGAATTTTGGCAGGATTGTCTTGGGAATACTCATTATTTAACAGAGAAAACTGCATACCAGATTGTGTTTGGAAAAAATTCGGTAAGTCTCGAATACCCAACTGATATTGATGAATTTTTGTCGGTTATGGAGTCGTGCAAGTTTGAGTCTAACGGCAAGCTTTTATTCAGTACTTTTAGCGACAGGAATCAGATTTTGGTTTATTATCTAGCTGATACAACAAGTTACGAAACTGAGATTTTTAGAACTATAGCTGATGAAGTTAAGCTGAACATGCTTGCTTTTGAGGGAATGTTTTTCTCTATGGGAGCACCTCCAAACGATCACGATTTAAGATTCGAGCAAATGATGTACGAACCGGTTTTTGCTCCGATAATTAAAACGGACGACACAATTGCAATTATAAATTATACCGATTCACGAATCGAACTCTACGATACTCTTTTTAATGAATTAGGGACTAAAGAAATATATTTCCAAAATTCTAAATATTGTGAAAATGAAATTGCTGCCGATCCTGATGGCGGTCGTGTTTTTGCCGTTTTTGAACGAAATGGAAAGGTTTCTGTAAAAGAAATATTTTTAAACAGCGGAACTACAGGTGAAGAACTTGCAATTCCCGATTTTATGTGGATTGATAATATTAAGGTACATGATGGAAAATTGTATTTTCTGTATCGAGAAAAATATAGCGGTGAATTACGGGCTTTGTATAGGATGTTTTTGGATTAAAAAAGCCGGCTTTAACCGGCTCTTCACTATTTTTGAAATGTATCGTTAATTCTTTTTGCTAATTCCAGAAATTCTTCTTTACTCATTTTTACTCTTTCGTTGGCAAAAACCAAATCGCGCTCGTGCTCTATCGGCACAAGGTGAATGTGGGTGTGAGGAACTTCTAACCCAACCACAATCAGACCAATTCTTTTACATTCTACATTTACTTCAATTGCGTTAGCAACTTTTTTAGCAAATACCATAATCTTTGATAAAGTTTCGTCGCTGTTATCAAAAATATAGTCAACTTCAACTTTTGGGACAACCAAAGCGTGCCCTTTTTTAAGCGGATTTATATCCAGAAAAGAAATAAAATTGTCGTCCTCTGCTATTTTATAGCATGGAATTTCGCCATTTATTATTTTTGTGAAAATTGTTGCCATAGATATTAAATCGCAATGTTAACAATTTCGAAACTTACAATCCCTTTTGGAACTTGGATCTCTGCTATGGCTCCAACTTTTTTACCGAGCAATCCTTTGGCAATTGGTGTGTTAATAGAGATTTTCTTTTCCTTAAGATTTGCTTCCGACTCAGAAACAATAGTGTATTCCATCAATACGCCTGTCTTGAGATTTTTAAGAGTTACACGGTTTAAAATCTGAACAGTTTCGGTGTCAATATCTTTTGGATCGATGATACGTGCATTACGAACGGTATCTTGCAATTTTGCAATTTTCATTTCCAGCAAACCTTGAGCCTCTTTTGCTGCATCATATTCGGCATTTTCCGATAAATCGCCTTTGTCGCGTGCTTCGGCAATTTGCTTCGAGATGTTTGGCCTGTCAATACTTACGAGTCTGTCCAACTCATCTTTCAGTTTTTTTAAGCCTTCTTCGGTCAAATATGCAATTTCTGACATAATTATTGAATTTTATTAAGTTCAAACATATATAAAACAAAAGAAACCTCCTTGCCGGAGATTTCTATGATGCAAAAGTAGTAATTAAAACAATACAATCAAAATTTTTAGCGGAAAATTACAATATCAAACCCAATCGTTGCTTCAAATGTAATTATCATTACCTAAATCGATAATAATCTGTTTTAACAGCACGTTTTAATTAAAAGATTTTGTCCGAATAAATCATTGCGTATGAATTAATACATTTTACTGCTTATTTTTTCAAATTAGTGCATAAAATTCATCGTAATTAAAACATAAAAGGTAATTATTTAGCTGCCCTGCAAAGTTAAAAAATTTTGTCCATCAAAAGTGCCCTTTAATTCTGCGAAGATGTTTTT
>JAQVGK010000159.1 GCA_028696755.1 Bacteroidales bacterium
CTTCGCCATAAACTGCCTTTAGGTAAGAGCGGAGTAAAGGCAGAATATAATGTTGTTTAAAAATTCCTGCTGGCATTTTATTATCGATAAGATATTGTGGAGTTTCGGAAACACCGTGATTAGAAGTTAGATAAATCAGTACATTGTTTTTACCAACGGTTTCTTCAATTACTTCGATTAGATGTCCTAAATCTGCATCAAGTCTTAAAAACAGATCTTGAATTTCGATTGATTGCGGACCATAAAGTTTGCCGACTTTTTCGGAAACGGAATAATTTATGAACAAGAAATCAGTATTGTCATCTTTGCCTAAATCTTCGTTGTACAATGCCGCAACTGCCATGTCGGTAGTAAGAGTATTTCCTTCGGGAACCATCGTTAAAAGTTCGTAGTCGCGAATAGTTTTGCAAATATCAGGGTAATTATACGGAAAAACTTTATAAACCAAATCAATTCCGTATTCGTAGATGCTCGAATCGGGCAAAACTTCGTTGTACTGGTCGATTGGAAGCATTGGTGTCCATGTTCTCTTGAGAAATTCTTCAGGCATTTTTTTGTTATTCAAAGTATCAACCCAAACCGGAAGCTTGTCCATATAATAAGTTGAGCTTAGCCATTTTCCTGTTTTAGTATCGAACCAATATGCTGCATTTGCAGTATATCCTCCCGAAAGTATTGCTCCCTCAGGACTTATCGAAATACTAATAATTTTTGAATTGCCACGGTTAAAAAGCTTTGCTTCGTCACTAAATGTTGTAGTAAATAAGTTTTTTGGTGAATATGAACCTTTTGCTGTCTTATCGCCAACAGCTTTTTGCCTAGAGTCTTCGATACAAATTTCTTTTATGTTCGAAAGTGGATTAAACCAAAAATTGGAAACAATTCCATGTTCAGAAGGTTCGCAGCCTGTTACTATAGTTGCGTATCCGGGTGCTGTTTGTGTTAGGCTGTAATTAAAATTTGCATCTTGACAGTATGTGCCATTAATAGCAAGTTTTTTAAATCCTTTTGGACCGAAATTATTCCAGAATCTTTCTACATAATCTTGTCGCATTTGTTCAACAACAATGCCTACAACAAGCTTTGGCTTGTCGGAGGGAATTATCGTTTCGACTTGAGAAAAACCGCTTAAGCCCATCAGGCAAAAAGCAATTATGATGATATTTTTCTTCATTATGAAGTTTGTTAAATTAACCTGTAAAGATAGGTGAGTTAGCAAATTCGAGCGTAATAACTACACTTATTTATCAATAAGAATTTGTTAATTAATTATTTCAACATCATCAATGCTTTTCTTATGGAGTTTGTAAGAATATCAATCTCCTCAAAAGTATTATAAAAAGCAAAAGATACTCTTGCTGTTCCGGTTATCCCAAAATGCTGCATTACTGGTTCGGCGCAATGTGTTCCTGTTCTAATAGCAATTCCCATGTGATCGAGTAAAGTTCCTAAATCGGAAGGATGAACACCATCAACAATAAATGAGATTACTCCCGATTTGTGCTTGGCATTGCCTATTATTTTTATTCCATCTATTGACTTTAAAGAACTAGTTGCATAATCAAGCAATGCTGTTTCGTATTTTTCAATTTCTGACAATCCAATATTGGTGAGATATTGTAGGGCTTTTTCGAACGCGATAATATCAATATAGTTTGGAGTGCCAGCTTCAAACTTATAAGGTAAAACATTAAAGGTGGTTTTAGCAAAACTTACTCTTTCAATCATTTCGCCTCCACCATGATAAGGTGGTATTTGTTCTAATAGTTCTTTTTTACCATACAAAACTCCCACACCTGTTGGACCATAGGCTTTATGTGCCGAGAAAACATAGAAATCGCAATCCAGTTCTTGAACATCAACTTTTGAATGCTGAATTGCTTGTGCTCCATCGATTAAAACTTTAACATCTTTACTATGAGCAATTTCTATTATTTGCTTTATCGGATTTACTGTTCCCAGAGCATTGGAGACATGAGTAACAGCAACTAGTTTTGTTTTTGGTGTTATTAGTGATTCTAGTTTATTAACTAGTAGTTCACCATTTTCGTCGAAAGGTAGGACTTTAAGAATTGCTTTTTTTCTTTCACACAATAGTTGCCAAGGTACAATATTGGAATGATGCTCCATTTCGGAAACAATAATTTCGTCACCTTCCTTAATAAAAGCTTCGCCAAACGAAAAAGCCACAAGGTTTACCGATTCGGTTGTGCCACGAGTAAATATTATTTCTTCGTTTGTGTTTGCATTGATAAAATCCTTTACAGTTTCTCGTGCATTTTCGGCTGCTGTTGTTGCAAAATTGCTAAGGAAATGAATGCCTCTGTGAACATTGGCATTATATTTTGAGTAATATTCCGAAATTGTATCAATAACAATTTTTGGTTTTTGTGTAGTTGCTCCGTTATCAAAGTAAATAAGCGGTTTATTATAAACTTCTTCCGAAAGTATTGGAAAGTCATTCCTTATTTTAGAAACATCGAAACTCATTTTGTTTTTTTTGCAAATTTAGTAATAGTAAAGCACAAAAAAAAATGCCCACATAAATGCAGGCATTTTGATAAGAAATGCAAATATTACTCGATAGTAATTTTATGAATTGTAACATCATTGTTAGTGTAAACTTTAACAAAGTAAACGCCAGCTGCAAAATTGTTAACGTTTAATCTGATGCTTGTAGAAGCTACATTTTCTTTGTAAACAGTCTGGCCAGTCATGCTAACTACTTCGATGTTGTTGATGTTTTCATCAGCAGCAATTGTTAAAATGTCGTTAGCTGGATTTGGAAAAACCATAGTACTAAAAGAGGAAACAATATCAGCGTTTGAGAATGAATAAAGAGTCTCTTTGCTTGCTTGTTGAATGAAACCATCATCCCATTTTTGAATCATAACAACTAGTTCACATTTGTCAACGTTCCAACTTGGGTCAATTGTAACTGGGATAATAGTGCTGAATGTAGTTTGTGAAGAAAAATCTAATATTGTACCATTTTCATTAGGATACATAGCTCTGGTTACAAAATTTAGCTCTGTTTCACCTTGCCATGAGTGAGCTATATTTGTTTCGGTTAAAACAACAACGAGTCGCATTTGTGAGTCAAAATAATTGAATGTTTCCTCTAAATCTATATTTAAGTTAAATGTGTAAGGTTCAATTGAAATTGGATCTATTGACGTGTTAAGCGTATATAAAGATGGTTTTGAAATTTGCTCATCGTAAAAATATTCGTAATATTCTTTCATAGTAGCAACATCAGCAAGTGCTCCTTCTATTGCAGCCTCTCCGTTAAAAATAACTCCCGGATATCCTATCGAACCATCGTTTTCTTCATCATACATAGGTTCATAATACAACTCTCTGTTGTCTGATGCTGCAATATTAAACGGGTCTGGTCCATATCCGCTAATGTGATATTCAATTACAGCAGCATCCAATCCATCGGCAATAATTTCGTCGGCAGCACCTACCGCAATAGGACAATATCCGCAATTAACACTAGTAAATATTTCATAGATCACTAAATTTCTATCATTACCACCATCAATAACAACATCTAATGGCTGAGGTGCAGAATAGCCCATGCCTGTTCCATAAAATGCAAGTAAAGAATATTCGTAAGTGTTTGGATAAACATTCAAATCTGTAAGAGTCAGCTCTGTAGTTGTTCCAATAACAACACCATCACGAGCAACGCTATAACTTTCTGGTGTTCCTTCTGTTGGAGCAGTCCATGTAAGTACTACATCGTTTCCGTTTTCTAAAGTGTAGGCAAAATCTGTTGGAGGATAAGGGGTTTCAACTTCTTCGATAAGGAAGTTGTCCATGTAATATTCCGGAGTTCCTGTTCCATCATCATCCCATGCATAAAAATCGAATGCATCGAGTTTATTTAAGTTGCCAGTTCCGCTTACACCTTTGCTCCACTGATAAGCATGTACTAAAACGTCATCAATGTACATGTCAACCCAGTCGCTGTTTAAATCAATGAAATGCTGAACTTTAAACCATGTCCCTGGAGTATAGTTGTATGTAACTGCCCCATAACCCATTCCGTCAATTGTCATTACTCCATCCTTTAACATTGTTTGCATACCCCATACTAAACCAGTTCCTGCTGGGTTGAAATTTTGCATAATGTTATAATACCCAAGTTTACCTTCCGGAACCATAATGTAAAATTCAATACGATAACGTCCGGTTGTAAGATCTGCAAATTCAATCACACCGTCATTAGTTCCCGCTACTTGAATGGATTGAACACCATCGTATGCATACGCATCAGAAACAAGTGGGTCTTCCGCACCAAGAGTACCACTCCAGGTATTCCACCATGTTGATTCCTGTGCAGAAATGCCAGTACCAGCTGTATAAGATTCAAAGTCATCCGAATACATCACTTGTGCATTTAGATAACCTGCTGCAAGGATTAACCCTGCGAATAATAAAAGTAGATTCTTTCTCATAACAATACTTTTTAGTTAATTTTGTACAATATTAGGTAAAATAATAATTAGATTGTAGAAAAAATCGCAATTATTTTAACATCTTTTTAACTTTTATTAAGTTGATGCAAGTATAAGTAGCTCAATTGTGCAATTTGATTTTGAATAAATTAATCGTTGGAGAATTTTTTTAACATTTGTCTGTAACTGGTAAAGACCTTTGCTCGCGATACAAATCCGATATATTTGCCAGCGTCAACAACAGGCAAATTATAGTGATCGGTAGTTTCAAAGATTTCGGCAATTTCTTTAACACTCATATTTGTTGTGATGATTGGGTCGGGTTTGTACATCAGGTCTCTCACAAAAGTTGTGTTGTACAATTCTGGTTTAAACATCAGATGTTTTACATGATCGAGCCATACTAAACCTTTAAGATTATTTTCTTTATCCACAACAACATAAACTGTACGACTTGATTTTGAGATTATTTTTGTAAGATCGCCTAAACTTGCTTTTTCATCAACAGTGAGGAAGTTTTTTTCGATCAGAGTTTCAGTTCGCATCAGAGTAAGCATATTACTGTCGGCATTGTGAGTTAGTAGTTGACCCCTCTTAGCAAGTAGAATTGTGTAAACAGAATTGGGCATAAACAGCTTTGCTACAAAATACGAGATTGCCGAAACTATCATTAATGGTATAAAGAGCTTATACCCACCTGTAATTTCGGCGATTAAGAAAATTGCAGTTAATGGTGCATGAATAATTCCTGCAATTAATCCGGCCATACCAACCAATGCAAAATTCTCGGATGATATAGAAATTTTAAGCGACTTGGCAACATGAGCAAATAAGAATCCCAAATTTGCTCCCAAGAACAATGCTGGTGCAAATATTCCGCCAACACCTCCCGCACCAAATGTTGCTCCTGTAGCAAATATTTTGGTTAAAAGAATCAACAAGAGAATTATTGCAATACCCAGAAAACTCCGACATTCTGAGTAAAGCGAGCCTCCAAAAATGAATGAAATATCGCCTTGTAAGGCTAAATTAACAGCTTCGTATCCTTCTCCATAAAGTGATGGGAAAAGAAAAATTAATCCCCCAAGTATTAAAGTTCCAACAATAAACTTTGACCGTTTAGTTTTGAGCTTGTCATATTTTTTTGCCTGCCACAAATAAAGTTTTGAGAAATAAACTGATAGTAAACCTGCCAACACACCAAGAATTAGATACATCGGCACCTCTCGAAGTCCAAAGCTTGCAATACCATTTATTGGATAAATGTAATTCTGTCCTAGAAAAAGATAAGATGTGAGAGCTGCCGAAATCGACGCCAAGAGAAGGGGCATCATCGAAGCCATCGTTAAGTCAATCATGATAACTTCGATTGCAAATACGATTGCTGCAATTGGGGCTTTAAAAATTGCTGCTATTGCTCCTGTACTTCCACATGCTATCAGAAGAATAATTTGGCGATAGTTAAGTCTGAAAAATTGCCCGATATTGCTGCCAATTGCCGATCCAGTTGCTACAATCGGACCTTCCAATCCCACCGAACCTCCAAAACCAACTGTAAGAGAGCTGGCAACAATTCTCGAAAACATATTATGCTTCTCGATTTTACCACCATTCTTCGACATATTGTATAGAACCATAGGAATACCATGCCCGAGTTTCTTTTTAATTATAAGATTAACAAAAAGAACAGTTAGCGCAATCCCAATTGCTGGGAAGAAAATGTAGATGTAACTAAAAGAATACTCGTCAACTAAAATCATCACAATTTCTCTGACAAAGTGAACAGCATTTTTCATTAATACCGCTGCTAGGCCAACTGCTACACCTACCACAACAGCCATTATCAGCATAAAATCTCTGTCTTTGATTTTACGCAGTCTCCAAGTGTAAATCGACCGTGCCAGATTGTTGCAGTTCATCTTTTTAAAATAAGGCACAAATATCTTTAAAAATTGTTAAACTAAAAAAAAAAATACAATTTTTAATTTCGTCTTGTCGTTATATTGTCTAATTTTGCTTTAAACTGTTGTTTTTATGAAAAAATATAAAATAGGTATAGCGCTTGGTGGTGGTGGTTCGCGTGGCTTTGCTCACATGGGTGTGCTACAAGCCCTAAATGAAAAAGGTATTTACCCCGAAGTTGTGTCTGGGACTAGTGCAGGAGCAATTGTTGGAGCATTTTATTGTGCAGGTTTTTCGCCAATGGATATTTACAAGATTCTTAAGGTGAAAAAATTCTCTGATTTGTCGAAAATGCATATTCCTACCGATGGTTTATTTAGTTTAGATAACCTTAGGGCAATTCTTGAGAAAAACATAAAACAACCAAATTTTGAGGATCTAATTTTACCATTTTACGCTTGTGTTGCAAATTTAAATACAGGGAAGGCTGAATATATTAACTGTGGTCCCCTGCACATTATGGTTCAGGCTTCGGCTTCTATTCCTGTTATTTTCTCGCCAGTAAAAATTGGAAAGACCTATTATGTTGATGGCGGTTTGTGCGATAATTTGCCCGTTCGACCACTGGTGCGACAATGTGAAAATATTATTGGTGTAAATATCTTTCCAAGCGAAAAAATAATAAAAATAGAAAATCTTTTTCTGGTTGCTACGCGAACATTCCAAATTAGCCTCGATAATAATATAAAATATAATCGTAGTAAATGTACTGTTTATATCGAACCTCAAGATGTTTCAAAGTATCACATGCTAGAAGCAAAACACCAGGACGAAATGTTTGAGATTGGGTACAAGTTTGCTAAGAAAATGAAAATTAGGATTAAAGGCTAAAACTCTAAAATTTTAAGCTCCAAATTCTAAGCAAGCTCCAAAACACAAATTACAAATAACAACACCTGCAAAATATGCACTCCCTATTTTGAATTTTTGATTTTTTAAATTTGATATTGTTTAGAATTTAGAAATTACTTGCGTGAGGGCTAAAGCCGTTGGGATTTTGAGCTTACGACACCGGTTGCTTCGGCTTCGCTTCTATGTTGCAAACCAAATTTTTAACTAATTATTTTTTGTTTATTTTTGCAATGTAAATCTGAAGGGGAAGCGAGCAATGCTGGAGAGCAACTCGCCAGCAATAGGATTTATGAC
>JAQVGK010000160.1 GCA_028696755.1 Bacteroidales bacterium
ACCCACGATTTGCCAAGGAATGTTTTTGTCGCCTAATTTGTATGCTGAAAAATCTGCATTTTCACCTTCAGCTTTAAAGTAAGCAGAAACTCTATCTTTACATAAAACAACACAAATTGGATTTCCCGAATATGGGTTAAATGTGTTAACTTTAACATATTTTATCTCTGGCCCAACAGCTAATGCTGTGTTTGATGGCAATGTCCATGGTGTGGTTGTCCAAGCCATGATGTAAAGTGGAGTTTCAATTTCTGCAAAGAAAGACTCCGATTTTTGATCGCGAATTACTTTGAAAAGTGAAACTGCAGTTGTGTCTTTTACATCCTTGTAGCAACCGGGCTGATTTAATTCGTGTGTGCTCAATCCTGTTCCGGCAGCGGGCGAATAAGGCTGAATAGTGTATCCTTTGTAAAGTAAACCCTTGTCGTAAAGTTTTTTAAGCAAGTACCAAACCGACTCAATATAGCGATTGTCGTATGTGATGTACGGATTTTCCATATCCACCCAGTAACCCATTTGCTCGGTAAGCTTCTCCCACAAGTCGGTGTATTTCATTACTTCCTTGCGACAGGTATTGTTATATTCTTTTACAGTAATTTTTTTGCCAATATCTTCTTTTGTAATGCCAAGAGTTTTTTCAACTCCAAGTTCTACTGGCAAACCGTGAGTATCCCAGCCTGCTTTACGATCAACTCTATAACCTGAGAGAGTTTTGTAACGACATACAACATCTTTAATTGTTCGTGCCATAACGTGGTGAATGCCAGGAGTTCCGTTTGCCGATGGCGGCCCCTCGAAGAACACAAATGGCTTGTTGTCCTTGCGTGTTTCGATACTCTGAGCAAAAGTGTTTTCCTTTTCCCACAATTCCTGTACTTCGGCATTTATTGCCGAAAGGTCAAGTTGCTTATATTCAGCAAATTTCCTTTTCATTTTCTACTGTTTTAAAATATCGCGCAAATATATATGTATGCCACAAACTTTCCAAATTTAGATTTGCACTGATGTCGAATTACGTGTTATTGTGGCAAATTGATGTTGGAAGGGACGAAATGAGATGAATGCATGTTTGAAATTTTTATATTTTCTGAATTTATAAACTCATTTTTAATCACTGAAAAACGAGAGAAAATTATCCGTTATTAACCGTTAGTAACGACTAATCTTTGAAAAAACACACAAACAAGTATCGCAGAACCTTATGTTGAGAGCATGTAAGATTTATGTTGTGCAAAATATTAGATTGAATTCCACTTATATTTTCATTTTTGTTAATTTTGCAGTATATTTGAGAAAAACGAAAAATGGCAACTCTAGTAATTGAATATGATGCAAGAAATAAAATTGCACGAAAAACTATAGAATATATTCTGTCGCTCGGAATATTTAAAGTTAAACATAGCTCTTCTGGAATAGATGAAGCCTTAAAAGACCTTAAAGAAGGTAGAGTTTATAAAGCTGAGAATATTGAAGATATGTTTAAAAAAATACTTGATTAATGTATCAGATTTTTTACACCAAAAGATTCGAGAAATCGCTTAAACTTTGTAGAAAACGTGGCCTAGATTTGGATATTCTTAAAGAAGTTATTGAAATTCTTAAAAAAGAGGGGAAATTGCCAGAACAATTTAGACCACACAAATTAAGTGGGAAATATTCAGGACTCTGGGAATGTCATATTAAATCGGATTGGTTACTCATTTGGAGTCAGAATGATTATGAACTTATACTTATGATGATTGACACTGGATCGCATTCTGATTTATTTTAATTTAAGTTTATAGAGATTCCTTTGATTTAACCATGTTTTTTTATCCGTTATTAACCGTTAGTAACGACTATGTCTAACATAATTGTTAATATAACAGCAAATTAGTTCTCATTATAGAAATTATAATTTTGTTCCTTCATAGCATTTTTACAATCTCTCACCCATAAAAACCCACAACTCACCAAATAAATCACAGCTGCAATTAGATTTTTCTTATCTTCGCATAAAAAGCTTTAATTATGAAACTATCAGCAATATTATGTGTGTTTTTTGTGGCAACTGTTTTATTTAGTTCGTGTGATACCAACCCATTGGAGACCGGTGGGAAGAAGCTTGCAGAGATAAATCTTGTTTCGGAATACGCTTGGGGAACAGAATCTACTGATGATTTTGCAGGTTCGGTTATTGATGCCGATGGCAATATGTATATTCTGAGTTCATCTTCGGGTACAAGTTATACCACAGAGCTTAATCTAGTTAAGATTTCTTTGCTCACCGATAGTCTTATTTGGTCGAAAACTATCAGCTCGTCGTATAGTTTATCTTTTCCATCGCCTTCGGAGAATGGTGTGAGTCAGGGTGGCGCTGGTAGCAGATGTATTGCATTAGATGCTGACGGAAATATTTATATTGCAGGTACGTGCACTAAGGGCTACCATCAGGTTTTTGTAGTAAAGGTTAATCCTTATGGAAATGTAGTTTGGCAGCAGAACTGGGAAGCTAACGATTCGGGAGTAGCACATGGGTCGGCCAAAGCTTATGCATTAGATGTTAACAATAATAGAGTTTATGTTACTGGAACAACCGGAGCTGGTGTTTCAAACGAGGAATCAAATGTGTTTTTACTAATGCTTGACGTTTGGAGTGGTGATATTTACGACAGCTCAACACTTGGACTAGATCCATCTGCTGGATATAACGATCGTGGTTATACAGTGAAGGCTACCGACGATGGTGACGTTTATATTGGTGGTTGGGAAGGAAAGAATAACTCGGGATTACTTGTGAAATACTCTGCAAACGGAGATACTTTTGACTGGTGCAAGCGTGTTAGTTTGGGAAGCGGTTGCAGAATTACGGATGTTGATACTGATGATAATGGCGATGTTTATCTAGCTTGTGATTTTAGAGGTGTGTCAACTTATCTTGGAGTCTTGAAGCTTAATTCAGCCGGTTCTGTTATTTGGGCAAAGAAATATCAAGGTAGAAATAATGACATAAACAATATTTCGTGTTTAAGAGTTATAAATTCTGAGTTATACATTGGTGGACGAGGCAGTTTTGAGAAATACGATTTATCACAGTACGGAGATGGCTGTATTCTTAAAATGGATTTATCGGGCAATCTTTTAAGTGAGATGAATTACTTCACTGGAGAAGAGCAAGAGGACAACTGTGGCGAGCGAATCGAATCCATTAATTTTTATGATGGAAACTTGATTTTAGCAGGAGAAACATGGCCAGAATATGGAAAAATCGCAGGTCATTGGTACGTTCCCGAAGGCAGCATTACCGATTTCACACCACAGATTAGCGCTGTTAGTGATTTAACTAGAACCAGTGGCTTGGGTTATTCGGATGACGAATATTTTGGCATAACAGCAAATTCTTATGGTGTTTTTCCACTAAGCGATGGGAATAAAGGCTCGGCAGATGTCATTGTTTTTAAGATGAATGGGCAGTAGTGATTAATACCAACTCGTTTTATAAAGATTGTAATCGGCAAATTTGTAAGTGTATAGTTTATCGCATGTAAAAAGGCTAAGGCTAAGGAAACTTACTGTAAACTTTAGCAGTCTACCACCGATTACAGATTTTACCGATTACAAAAAGGCTAAGGCTGAGGCTGAGGAGGATTACTACAAATTTTAGCAGTCTACCACCGATTACAAACTTTTACCGATTACCGATTACAAAATTTTACTGATAACCAATTACTCAACAGGCTAAGGCTGAGGCTGAGGCTGAGGCTAAGGAAGATTCCTATAAAATTTTGCAGCCTGCCACAGATTACAGATTTTACCGATTACTGATTACTCAACAGGCTAAGGCTGAGGCAAAGGAGGATTACTACAAATTTTAGCAGTCTACCACCGATTACAGATTTTTACTGATTACCGATTACAAATAAGGCTAAGGAGGATTAATGCTAAATTTAGCAGGTTTTCCCTAATAGCAGTTTGACTAGAGGTGGCTGAGGGTTTTGCTTTCAACGGTTGTTTTCAACAATAGAATATGTTTCACCAACATAGGTTTTATTCAAAAAGATATTAAGCAAAATGTCTCGAAGCCACCGCTACCTTCTAATCCAATAAACTGATGATTACTTTCTCAATCGTTCTTTACAACAATCTTCGAATTAGTTATCGATTTGCCATTATCGCAAACCACAATATATGTTCCGTTTACAAGTTTTGATACATCAACGGGTTCTCCTACGTTAACAGTAGTTTTCGCAACCAATTGACCAGAAACATTGTAAATACAAACAATCGAATTTTCTTCAATATCGAGATAGAAATAATCCTTGCAGGGGTTTGGGTAAATTATCAGCTGTGGTTCTGGAGGGTTGTTCTTGAGGAGAAGGGGTTGCTGTTGGTAGCCTTTGGAAATATCCTGCCCAGCAATTTGACTCCCTCCTTGATAAATTATTTCCGTTTTATTATTGCCATTCAAATCTGTTTTAACAATTTTGTAGTTTTGTCTTTCAATCCAATAAAGAACATCGTCATCGAAGTTTGCACTCAAGGCACCAATTGTTCCGTTGTTGTCTCTAATTAGAGTTAAACCAGTCCCATCATACGTGATTTTATAAACAGCATCATTCGTTCGCTCATTGAAATAAACTAATTGATGCTTTATATCAAGCTGCACATCTAATAAAGAATATTGTGTTTCATAAATCATTGTAATCTCAGTCCCATCTGTTTTACATTTATAAATTCTGCCTGTATAATTTTCTGTCCAGAAAATCAAATTTCGAGCAGTGTCAATACCCAACATCAAATCGCAATCACTTACAATTGTCGTTAAATCGGACCCATCAAAATTGCATGATTTTATAGTTCCTTGGAAGTTTTCGGTAAAATAAATTCTGCCATTCTTTGTGTCCAACTCAATTAATGCAATTTCAGTATCAACAGATAAAACATTGATAATATCAGACCCATCGAAGTTTGCTGATCTAATTTTTCCCGCACTGCCAGCAGCCCAAACGATTCTATGATTTTTATTATCAACCCGAATTCGTCTAATTTGATTTTGTCCTGTAATAATTATCTCTTCATTTTGTCCATCTAAATCAGATCTGTAGATATTTCCATTAACATAGTCTCCCCAGAACAAATAATCCTGTGCATTAATAATATCTACGCTAGAAAAAATTAACAAAAAAATAACTACAAATTTTAAATGAGTTTTCATAAATCTAAGTTTTTAAATATTTTATAAAAATACTGTATTTTTCTTATGAAAACAAATAAAAAGACAATAAATTTAATCAAATCCTTAAAATAGTGTAATTTGTCTTTATTTTGCCTGACTAATTCAGCACAATTCAAATAAAGCACGAATCCAAAATCCTTCTGAGTTTTCAACACTATTATATTCCCCTATTGTTATTCCTTTGCTTCGCTCTAAATAAGTGGGTCCAAAATTTTTAATAAATAAACATTTAAAGCCATTATTTTCAAATGACTTTCTTAGAGAAGCTGGAGTAAAAAATTGCAAATGTGGAGTGTCTTCAATCTGAAGATTCCAATAATAAAATTGTTCATTTGGAACTTCAACAAAAACTTTTCCACTAGCAGATAATAATTTTTTTATTTGAGAAATCGTATTGTCTAGATTATTAGTATGTTCAAGCCAGTGACTAGTGTGAATGTAATCAAACTTGAGTTCAGTAACAGATGGAAAATAGTCTCCAATTTTTGTTATTTGATTTTCTTTGTAATATTCTTCCCACTGTGTCCCTGGCTCATAAACAAAAAGATTAATAAATTGATTTGGGTTTTGATGTTTTAATAATAAAGATGCATTTGCAGGTCCAGCGCCAATTTCTAAAACATTTTCTATAGAAATGAGATCAATATGTTTTGAAAGTATTGCAACTTGCTGTATTGCCCGAAAATCGGTTAAATAATTCTTGTTTTTTGCAAAATCATTCTGCCTTAAATCTGACCTATGACTCCAATATGCTCTCTTGTAATACTTTATGAGTATGTCTGAATTTGGAGGGTTAACTAAATAACCATGCCCACAATCTAAGCAAATTCTAATTTTACCTTTAAAGTATCGTCGTCCGATTGCAAGCTTTCTGAGATTGCCAAAGGTTTTAGGAATAGCGAATGAAAAGTAAGGTAAGAAATTTTTAGCTATTGATTTTAGACTATGGCTATTTTGGTGATTATTATATATTACCTCCGAATATTTGTCACTTCCACAAACAACACAAGACATAACATTAGAAAATTTGAGTAAATACTTTTCTGCAAATCTAAAAAAAATCCCACACATAGATGCAGGATTTTATCATTATTACTTGTTGTATTTCCAAATTTTATGATTACGGATAAACGCATAACGATTTACCAATAGGCATAAATTTCCACAAAGCACATGTCAATAGCAGTTCAGAATTTTATCAAAACAGAAACAGTCCCGGGCTAACCCGGGAACCATTTATAAAGATTTAAAACAAATTCAGAGTGTTGTAGTAGATCAAGAAAAGAAAATACTAGTATTCTCTTCTGCTGTTGAAGTCTCTTTTGCCATAGTTGCTTCCGCCACCATTGCCGCCTCTTCTCTGACCACCGCCTGAGTTTCCGCCAAAGCTTCTGCCACCGCTTTTTTTCTCAGTTCTTTCCTGAGCTTCGTTAACTACGATTGTGCGTCCTTCGAGTTCTGCACCGTTTAATTCTTCAATTGCTTTTTTTGCTGCAGCTTCGTCTGCCATTTCTACAAAACCAAAACCTTTGCTTCTGCCAGTCATTTTGTCTGTAATAATTTTTGCTGAGCTAACTTCTCCGTACTCTTCGAAGAAACCTTGTAAATCGCTGTCCTTCACTGAGTAGGGCAAGCTTCCGATAAAAATGTTCATCCTAAAATTTAAATTAATAATTACTTTGCAAATGTAAACTATTTTTTAATCTGATAGCATGGGCTGGTTAATATTGCCAAAAATAATGCTAAAATTCTGTAAATAGCTCAAAATAATATACAATGAGTGAGTTTGTGCTGAAATAAATAGCTAGGCTTAGTCGTGTTTGTGAATTTCGAGCAACATAGGATCCCAAAAAACCTCATTAAAATTAATGATTTTGTCGTTCTCAACGCAAATTCCTTCCGATTTTAGCAGATCTGCCATAACATCTGATCCTCCAAAGTGCATCTTGCCTGTTAAAAGTCCATTTCGATTAACAACACGATGAGCCGGAACATATGGCGATATCCCATGAGCATTATTCATTGCCCAACCAACCATTCTTGAGGCTTGTGGCGAACCTATTGCATTAGCAATTGCTCCGTAGCTTGTAACTTTTCCATAAGGAATTTGTCTTACAACATCATAAACCTTCTCGAAGAAACTTTCTTCATCAGCCATTTTCTTCTTCATAAGGGGGCTCAATAATTTGTCCTTGTGCAGGTAAACGAAATTTTAGATACTTTATGGTTTTCTTTTGCTTGTTCCACATTTTTTCGTAATGTGTTTTTATGGCAAGTACATCGGTAAAGTAATCCGAATCATAAAGATCGTCGGTATCAATCAATAATTCCAAGTTATTGATTTTAATTACAGATTTT
>JAQVGK010000161.1 GCA_028696755.1 Bacteroidales bacterium
AGAAAAATTGATGCTACAGATGGAAAAGTTGTTTGGACTTATGCATTTGATGATGTGATAAAGGGCACTGGCTGCATTTGGTTAAATCCATTAAAGAAACATGATGATCCCGACAAAATTGTGATTTTTCAGGGAAGCAGACGAGGATTTAAAAACACTGTTTACGAAAAATTTATTCCAAGTTATAGAGCAATTTCTTTCCGTACTGGAAAAGAATTATGGAGATACAACTCTGTAAAAGCAGGATCGTTCAGTCGTGATGTTGACGGAACTGCATTAATAGTTGACGACACACTTTTTCTTGGATTGGAAACTGGAGAATTTGTAAAGCTTTGTCCAAATCCCGATTCGGCCAAGATTATTGATAAAATCAAACAACCAATTCAATACTTTAAAGAAGCTCTTTACTCCAAAGAAGATATTGCGGCGCATAACAGCAATGTTGTAATTGAAAGTGCTCCATCATTGATGGGAAATTACATTTTTGTTACTTCTGGTGCTGGATATTTATATGGCTACAATCGCAAGTCGGGAAAATTCGATTTTAAATTTAAAACCGGCTCCGACATGGATGGATCGCCAATTATCACACGCGATAGTTGTGTTCTAATTTCTATCGAAAAACAATATATTAATGGTAAAGGCGGTGCAATGATGATTGACCCATCAAAACATCAGGATTCGTGTGTTGTTTGGTTTTACCCAACCAGAGATTCGGTTTTTACCGATTGGCGAGGTGGAATTATTGGTTCGTGCGCCATAAACGATAAGTACATTAAGAAAAATCAAAATAGTTTATGTGCTTTTGTTGCCATTGATGGATTTCTTTACGTTGTCGAAAACGAATTTGTAAATTACGAAGATTCGGTTTTAGGCCCTTGCAATGTTAAAAAATATCCAAAGCCACAGCATGTTTTTAAGTACAGAACTGGAATTTCGATTTCTACTCCAATATTCACCGAAGACCGACTTATTGTTATGACTTACGATGGACTGTTTATGTTCGGTTACGACCAAAATTGCATTTTTAAACTTCTCGAAAAAAATGACAAGATTCGTGGCGAGGCAACTCCAGTAATGCATAACAAGAGGCTTTACGTTGCTTCGAGAGATGGCAATTTGTATTGTTTGGGGAAGAAGTGAGACGGAAGACGGAAGACGGAAAGCGGAAAGCAGAAGGCAGAAGGCGGAAAGCAGAAGGCAGAATGAGCCGCTCCTTAAGCGCTACAACGGTATGGGTTGTCATCAACCTGATGACCTACAAGGTAAAAATAAATCAGGCTTTCAGTCTAAAAACACTGCAGAATGTTTAACCAGCACGGTCATCGCGAACGAAGTGTAGCGATCTGTTAAACCCTGCAGTATCCTTATTATTTTTGCACGCTGCGACGCTGTCTTATCATCTAGCGCTGCGACACTGTCAGGTCTATCGACACTGACAGGTCTTGCTGTGGTGCTGACAGGTCTGGCTGAACTGCTGACTTGTCATGCGCCAGCATCCGTCTTCGGATTTCTGCTTTCTGATTTCCGTTTTCTTCCTCCTCAGGCGCCAGCATCCGTCTTCGGATTTCTGCTTTCTGATTTCCGTTTTCTTCCTCCTCAGGCGCCAGCATCCGTCTTCGGATTTCTGCTTTCTGATTTCCATTTTCTCCCTCCTCAGGCGCCAGCATCCGTCTTCGGATTTCTGCTTTCTGATTTCCGTTTTCTTCCTCCTCAGGCGCCAGCCTTCCGTCTTACGACTTCAGTTTTCTGCTTTACTTTTTCTTTGCAACTATCAAACTATGATGAGTTGGATGATAGTCGAAGCGGAACTTAATTGGTTCTGGACTTCCGTTTTTGTAGGCCTCTTTCATATCGTTTTGTTGACGATCGTAGAAAAGAGTAATTGGTCCGATGTAGTTACCGTAAAGTTTTATATCCCACGAGTTATCCAAATCGCGATACTGGATCCCGCTTGGACCGCTTACAATTTCGGAGCTGTATTTAAGAATGTACTCTTTCATAATCTTAAACTGTGGTCTATCCAGTAAATACGAAGCTGCTTTTAAGAAAGTGGTTTGACTATCAAAATAATTTTCCATCATTTTTGAGAAGGCTTGCTTGTTTAGTGCCGAATCGCTCAAATCCATTGAGAAATAATAAAGTTTACGGTAAAAATCATCTCCTTCTTTCTTATAAATTATCTCGTATGAATCGTCAAAATCCTTATCGAGGCTGTGTTTGTAAACATTTTCCTTGTCGGTGTACTCGAAATGACCTTCGTTATTGATAAATACAGGATTAACATTTATAATCTCGAAATCGTGACGCGACATAAACATCATGATAATTGGTAAAGTACCTTCGAGATAGCCAGCCAAATCGCGTTTCATGCTGTTTGTTCTAAAAAAGCTAAATTCGAGATTCGAAGCTACCGATTGCGAGACCATTCTTAAAATTTCTGAATAACTTGCCATTGAAAGTGAGTCGGAAAATGGAATTTTACCACCTTTTTCCAATCCAACCAGCATCGAGAACCTACAATCGGGAAAGAAAGCCGACATATAGTTAAAATCTGGTCCACCAAAAGGATAGAATACAGTGTCGCGATTCTCGATATGAGTTTTACTCCATTCGGTCATTACATCAGTTTTTTGTTTATGTTCTTTCCACTGTTTTTCCATCAGACTTTTATGCGACTGAAACGAACTACTTTCTATAAGCTGTGGCATAAACAATGTGTCGCTTGGCACTTTTCCGGCCAAAATATAAGCTACCGAATTGTAACCTGTATAGCTAAAAGTATCGAGAGGCTCAATAGCTTTCTCATCTACAATTTTCTTTTCTTCTGTGTTTTTTGTTTGAGTATTGCCGCATGAGAAAAGGGCAGCGATGCTTAATAATATCCAAATATTCATTAAATTCGATTTCATTTGTTATTTACTCCTTCCAACATTTTTAATAATGAAATATATTCCAAGCGAGAGAACAAGTGTTCCCAATCCGATTAAAGTCTCAACAGTTTTGTATTGGAAAAGGTAAATCATGTTCCAGATAACAAAAAGCATAAAGATTATTGGTACAACTGGATAACCCATAGTTTTATAAGGACGTTCCATTTTTGGAAACTTACGACGATGTACGAATACGCCTAAAATTGTAAGAAATGCAAAAATATTCATCACAAAACCTAGATAAGTAAGAAGCTGCTCAAAAGTTGAAGTGAAAAGCAGAATCAGACTTATAGAAGTTTGAACAATGATTGCAATTAATGGCACTCCGTTTTCACGTTTTTTACTCATAAAACCAAGTGCAGGGTAATCTTCTCCAATAACCTGAATTACACGAGGCCCTGCAAAAACCATTGAACTGATTGTTGAAATCAATAACAATGAAATCAATCCAGACATAATAACACCACCTTTTATTCCAAAAATATCGGTTGCAGCAACAGCACCAACATCTAATTGACCACTCAATGATGCTGTAGGAGAGACAAACACAAAAACATAGTTCAAAAGCAAATACATTACAGTAACAATGAGAGTTCCAATTATGAGAGATTTTGGTAAATTCTTAGAAGGATTTTTCAACTCCGACACAAAATATGCTGATGCATTCCAACCCGAATATGAGTAATAAACATAAATTAAAGAAATAGCAAATCCTGCGCTCATTAGCTGAGTCCAAGTTGTTGATGTTGGAATAATTGAAATATCCTGGTGTTCAGGTGCAAAGAAAAATCCAGCAACAATAAAACCGATGATTAACAATATTTTAATCACAGTAAAAACTACTTGAAATGCTCCGCCCGACCTAACGCTTGACCCGTGCACAAAAGTTGTAATCAAGATAACTCCAGCAGCAATAAATTTTGGATTTATGCCTGCATAAACATTCGAAAAATATGTTCCCAATGCCATTGCAGCCAAGGCAATTGGAGCAGCAAATCCGACAAACATCGAGAAAAACCCCGACATAAAGCCAACCGATGGATGATAAAGTTCGCTTAGAAAATGATATTCGCCACCAGAGCGAGGCATTACCGAACCAAGCTCACCATAAACCTGAGCTCCTGTAAATGCAATAACTCCACCAAGAAGCCACAAAATCATTATTGCAGTAATATCTGTAACGCCACCCGCGAGCTGAAAACCCAAGGATGTAAAAACTCCTGTCCCAACCATATTAGCGATAACATAAGATATCGCCGTCATCAAACCTATCTTTTGTATTGTTCCGTTATTTTTCACGATATTTTTTTTAAATTCGCCACAATTATAATAATAAAACTTGTAAAAACAGAAAATTTTTAACCCGAAGCTAAGAACAAATCGAGTTAAAATCTATTTATAACAGTTAAGCAGCAACACAATGAAAACATCAATCTTGATTCTAACACTCTTTGCAATTTTAGTTGCAATATCGTGTAAAAACAGTACAAATGGAAAAACCAACGATGCTCAAATCACCGACAGCACCGAAATAAAGAAAATTATTCCGCGAGGAAACGACACTGTTATTGCTCAAAAATACGATTGCTGTTTTATTGTTTCTACGATTATTGATTATCCAGAAAAGGATGTAGAGATAAAAGGAACAATTTTAATGCTTCATGGTTGGAATTTGCCAGCAACTGAGTGGTGCGAAAAAACAAGTTTCTGCGAAAAGGCATTGGCCGAAGGTTATGTTTTGATTATTCCCGATTACAACAAATCGAATTATGCACTTGAACTATATCCTCAAACGCGTGCTGATTATCAGAAATATCCAACAATTACATGGATGATGGATTTTCAGATTCCATATTTTCAGGAAACATTTGGATTGCTTAAACCTGAGCAAAACAATTTGATTGCAGGAATAAGCACAGGAGCACGAGGTGCTACTCTCCTAGCCTATTATCATCCCGAAATTTTTAAGGGTGCAGCAAGCTTGTCGGGCGACTTCGACATAACTGCTATGCAGGATGAATTTCTTTACTATGCTTTTTTCGGTCAGTACAACGACTTTCCAGAGCGATGGCGAGATGAATGTTTTGCTTATGATTGCAAAAACTATAAGGTACCGACTTATATAGGTCATGGCGAAGCAGATAAAGTTTCTCCAGTTGTGCAAAGCAAAGCAATGTACGATTCGATAAAAAAGTATCAGCCCGAACTAAAACTTATTGGCAATTTTCCTTCGGCTGCAGGCCACAACTACGATTACTGGGAAAGCGAAACTGATAATGTTTTGGAGTTTTTTAAGTGTTGTAGATGAGTGCCTAGAGTGCCTAAAGTGCCTAGAGTGCCTAGAGTGTCTAGAGTGTCTAAAGTGCCTAAAGTACTTGAGGTGCTGGCATAATAGTTCTCTAGTGACAAATTAGTGTTAGGTATACGTCCTTATTAAATACTTTGATGAAGTTATGCTTTTAATTTAACGAATCTTAATATACTTCAATTTCACCTTTGTTGTTAATTTCAAATTTATAATAGTATTCTGTTTTGAGTTTCTTACGTTTCCAGCATTTCGTACGTATGTCAAATGGTCCATTAACGACTTCTTCTCTAATTGAAATATGATTTGAGTTTATTGTTGTTTGAGTCGTAATTTTGAAAAATGAGGTTATGTGTTCCTGGTATAAATTCCCAATTATTGCTGTGGAAACTAAATGATAATTTTGATCAAGATTTATTAAATAAATAACCATGTTCCTCATTTTAAAAAATTTATCAACCTCGTTTTGCTGACATAATATTACTAAATGATATTTTTCATAGCTATCGTTTACAATACCAAGAACTTTATAATTATAATCAAAATTTGAATTTTGAAAATAATTTTTCTTTGAAGGATTGTTTGTTTTTCTATTGTGATTAACAGCAATAGTGTCAATAGTTTTCAACAAAGCTAAATCGCTAATATTAGGCTTGAAGTCATATAATTTTCTAGAATTAAGAGATGTCAATAATTGCAAATTATTTAAGGATGCAAACTCAATAAATTTACGCGACTTTTGTTCTCTATTATAATTGTAAAATTCTATCGAAGGAAAAGCTTCGAAGGAAATTAAAATCACTAAGAATAGCAGTATTGTTTTCATTTTGACATTTTTTTCCAAATCCAATAACAAAGAGCACATGAATTTTTAATATTTCACAAAATTTAAGAAGTACAAGACCTCAAGAAAAATTAATACATTACTAGCCAGATTATTGACTATTTCATACTATCAAACGTACTGAACCTTCCTATATTGTTTGCACAAAAAATTGCAGAAGACAATGAAGCAGCAAAACCCCGCAAAGCTTACGCTAGTAATTTTGGGTGGGGACTCGCATTGACAGGTCTTGCCTGCAAACCAAATACTTTAGGCACTTTATTTAGGCCGCCCCCTGAGCGAAGTCGAAGGGTAGGCACTTCTCAACTTTTGTGTTGTACAATATCAAAGATTTTTGCACTATGTTAATTTTGTTTATTACATTTGCTTCGGAATAATATTTAAACTAAAAAATATAACATTATGAGAAAGCACATTTTTAATGCAGGACCTTGTAAACTATCGGACAGAACTTTGGAAAACACTGCAGCAGCAATTCTTGAATTCAACAACTCTGGTCAGTCGATTATGGAGGTTTCGCATCGCGGAAAAGATTTCGATGCAGTAATGAACAACACAGTAGAGTTAATGCGTGAAATTCTTGAAATTCCTGAAAATTATTCAATCATGTTTTTAGGTGGTGGAGCTAGTATGCAATTTTGCATGATTCCTTACAATTTCCTAAAAACCAAAGCATTTTATCTTAACACTGGAACTTGGTCAACAGCTGCAATTAAAGAAGCAAAAATGTGGGGAGAAGTAATCGAAGTATCTTCAAAAGATAAAGATTTTACTTACATTCCTAAAAATCTTCAGGTTCCTGCCGACGTTGATTATGTACATATTACAACTAACAACACTATTCGCGGTACCGAGATTCACGAAGATTGGTCATTCAATGTGCCTCTTATTGCCGATATGTCATCAGATATCTTAAGCCGTCCGGTTGATGTTAGCAAATATGCTATGATTTATGGTGGTGCTCAGAAGAATATGGGACCTGCAGGTGTTACTTTCGTAATATTACGTAACGATATGCTCGAAAAACTTGCAGATCGTCCAATTCCAACCATGCTAAAATATCAAACTCATGTTGATGGCGGTTCTATGTACAACACTCCTCCATGTGTTAACATTTTTGCATTGCGCGAAACATTACTTTGGGTTAAAGAAATGGGTGGACTAAAAGCTATGGACAAACTTGCCGATGAGCGTGCAAATTTATTATATGGTGCTATCGACGAAAGCAAAATGTTCAGATGTCCTGTTGTTAAGGAAGACCGTTCGAGAATGAATATCGTTTTCGTACTCGAAGAACAATACAAACACCTAGAAGAAGACTTCGTAAAATTTGCTTCATCTAAAAATTGTGTAGGATTAAAAGGACATCGTTCGGTTGGTGGTTTCAGAGCTTCTACCTACAATTCTTGTACAATGGAAGATGTTAATGCTCTTGTAGCAGCAATGAAAGAATTCGAAAAAATGAATTCATAATAATATT
>JAQVGK010000162.1 GCA_028696755.1 Bacteroidales bacterium
TCTGATTCTGATCATTTTCAACAGTATTTTGATTCAGATTATCCTGAGTGTTATTGTTCTGCTGATTTTGATTTGAATTGTCCGCAATGTTCTGATTCTGAACAGTGTCAACAGGATTTTGATTCAGATTATCCTGAGTGTTATCGTTCTGCTGATTTTGATTTGAATTGTCAGCAATGTTCTGATTCTGAACAGTATCAACAGGATTTTGATTCAGATTATCCTGAGTGTTGTTGTTCTGCTGATTCTGGTTTGAATTGTCCGCAATGTTCTGATTTTGAACTGTATCTACAGGATTTTGTGTGTTATTATTAGCAATTATTTCAGTTTCTCGAATTACGAAATCCGAAAATCCTCCTGATGCCGACTTAAGTTCAGATATTTTTGCTTCGGGCAATACCAGAACAGTACGATCTTTAAGCATGTCGTTTTGCTTTTTAATGATTTTTTCGCCTGCAATTATCACTTCGCCTAGCATGTAAAAATCTTTACTGTCGATAGTATTATTCAACTTTTGGTTATGGCCAGCAACTTCTGCTTCGAGCGAACTAAGATTGGCACCTGGATTTTCTTCTTCAATTTTGTTGTAGTTTGCAATTATTATTTCTTTCTGGGCCTTTGCAATCTCGGTATTTATTTCTTCGATTTGCTCGTTAAGCTGTTTGTTAAGGACTTCTATTTCGCCAAGAATTTCTATCTTGCGTTCGGGTTTAGCACTTTGGTATTCTTTGGTTAAATCGTCAGTTTTGGTTTTTATTTTTTCGGCATCTACAATTAGCGACTCAATAATCTCGGGTTTAATGTCTGTTATAAGTGGTTCCACTTCTATCTGTTGAACATCCTGAGTTTCGGCAGAATTTATTGCTGCAGTTAGGTTAACTGTCTCGCGACGATTTACAAGCTCTGTATTTGGAATGTATTTAGACTTATCGTTAAGAAAATCGAAAATATAGTTAAGATAAAGATTTGCGAGTTCAATATTTTTATAGGCATCACACAAAAGAGAAAGTTTTTGTTTGCCCGATTGAATTTCTTCGGCTTGTAGTTGATAATCATCTGCCAGCTTTTTAAACTCAGCAGCTTTATCGGTGTATGTTTTCGTGCGTTGATCTCCAAGATTATACTTTTTAAGAATTGATTCGTACTGTAAATAGTCGGAGTACATTCCTACAAGAGCATTATTGAGAAAATCTAGCGACGATTTTAGATTTAATTCTACAATAGAATTTGCTTCTGTAATAATTTCGTTTTTCTTCTCAGGATTACGAGTCTGAGCAGCATCCGAATAAAGGCGTTTTGCCTTGTTTAAATCGGCGAGAATAATATTGCCTGCTGTAATTTGTTTCTGGATATCCGACAAACCCTTTTTAAGTTCGGTAATAATCTCAGGCATTGATGGAACCGCATTTTGCGACTTGTAGATTTCGTTTATCTGCTTAAGATTCGCTTCTATTTTTTTATCAACATCGTTCTTTACAACCTCTAGGAATAAAATCCCAACCGATTCTCCCTTTTTGTCGAGCAGTTTAAGATCGGATATTTCTTGTCCTGTTTCTTTCGAAATAATAATCAGATTCTCAGTTTCCTTAATTAAATCGTTCGCACTATTGGCAAGCGGATCAGAATTCGCTTTATCAAAATTTGAATACAGAACAGATGATTCGGTTGTTGATTCAAGGGAAAGTGATTCTCTAATTATTGTTTTGTTATCGTTAATCTGTATCTGATTTCGGTTAATGTCGTTTATTATTTTTTGCTTTTCAGTATCGGAATCTGTCATGTCAAATGCCGATTCTAACAATACAACAGCTTCTTTAAGAGAATCGTTTATAGCCATCAAATTTCCCGCTCGGTTAGTCTCAGGACTGATCACATTTTTGTATTTTTCGGTATATTCCTTTGTGTCAATATAAATCAATGGTTTACCATTGTTGTCGGCTAAATCTGTCCCGTATAAAATTCCATCGTAATCAACAATTGGAGAATAATAGGTGAGGTCACTCATAATATTGTCCTGCACTTGAGCCATTTCTTTAAGATTGCTTTGCGAGAGCGATGTTCTGAGTGTTTCTATTTCGTTGTTAGCTTTTGTAAGGTTAAGATTTGGATCATAAAACAATCCATTTTCGATATCCTCTCTGAACTTATTTACAGATTCAATTCTGTTGTCAGCTGTTTTTACATCAAACTCAACAAAGCCAATCTGAATCTCGTTATCCTTGATGATTGAAATAACGTCTATTTTTTCGTTTTCGTAAGTTTTTAAATCGTAAACATACTTTTCGCGGACTTCGAAATCCTGTTCATTACGAGCAAGTTCAATTTTTATCGAAATTTTATCATTAAGCTCGTCAAGTTTATCGAGATTTGGTTTGTTCGAGGCGTTGAGTTTATCCAACTTTTGTTGATGACCAGCTTTCTGTCGCTCAATATCCGCTATATATTTGTCGAGTGGGAAAACCGTATCAATTTTATTTATTTCGGCACTCGTACTTTTAATCGAATTCTCCAAAGTCTTCTCGTTACGAGGAGTATTATCCAGAATCTTCATTTCGTTTTGATAATAGCTCACGAGACCATCGGTGCGTGTTGCAGCATCAAAAAAATATTTGGAAATATCATAAAGTTCTGTTGCATCTGCCGAGAGTTGGTTCATTTCTTTCTGCAATGCCTCACGCTTTTTATTTGATTCGCCATCATTCTTCGATTTAAGAGCTGCAATTTCTTTGTTAAGTTCTTTTATTCGTGCTAGCTTTTGCTGAGATAGTTTGTATGATGAGGCTGCATATTCTCGGTATCCTGCCGATTTTTCCGAAATATCATTAAGTTGAGCAAACGATTCCTGTATCAAAACATCAATATCACTAAGCGAATCGAGAATAGTGTTGTTTGCCTGAGTGCTAGTGGTATCGCGCATTGCCATTGCTCTAATTTCCTGACGCTGCGTTAGTTCTGTGCTTGCCAATGGATTAACTTGCAGATTTGCACTTGCATAAATATCGCTAATTGTTTCAAGCTTTCGGCGTTGTGGGTCAATTTCGGATAAAATCCTATAAATAGAAATCTGATCGGCTTTCGTTTCGCGTGTCGAAGCAAAAAAGGCGGTTTCGTTGAAACGATCGATGGCATACATTATATCGTCGAATGGCGTATTCACCGGAAAATCGAGATTCTCGGGCTCCGACCATTGGTTTTTATTGGGATTCCAGATTGTGCGAAAAACATCATATCCGCCCATACTATTATGTCCTTTCGACGAGAAGTAAAGTGTGATTCCATCTTCACTTAAAAAAGGATATGCTTCGTCGTATTTTGTATTTACAGCATCGGGCAATTTACGAGGTTCTGTCCAAGTGCCATTTTCGCGTCGCGACATATAAATATCCAGACTGTTTTTCTTGGAATCGCCATACGAACTAAAAAACAAAACATTATGAATTTCGGAAATATACATTAGGTCGGTTTCCAAAATTAGTTTATCTGCTTTACCCTTAAACTGGTCAGTTTTTACAATTATCTTTCCGCCAAAATCGTTTAGATTGTATGAATAGTGAAAGTTGGTACGGTTTATTTTCTTGGAACTTATCACTTTAAGTTCGTAAGCATATCTTACCAAGTCGATTCCGCTGTTCGCCATGTTTATGTATTGCTCGACCTCAAAATTTACAATGTCTTTTTGTTTTGCATTTAATTTATAAAGATTGTAGAATTCTAGGGCTTTATCAAAGTCGTACATAAAGTGATAACCCAAGCCAATATAAAAATTCGCGGGATTAATTCCTTTTCCTGCAGCAAACTCCAGATAATCAATACCAGATTTAATATTGTTGTTAAGTTTTACAAGGCATGCGCCATAATAATAATTAAAAACCTCTTCGCGTGGGTAAAGACTTAATAATTGCGAAAATCCCTTGTACGAATCGTTATAGTTTTCGTCGAAAAACTGCTGTCGGCATGTTTCGTAAAGAATTTCTTCATCTTTAGTCATTTCTACCGATGGCTTAAATTGTGCAAAAGAAGATATAGCCGCCAAAAGCAGTATAATTAACACAGATATTTTTCTAAGCCATTTCAACCTTTAAGTTTACCAAAAAACTACCAAACTTATACAATATAATTAACAAAATTAACAATTTTGACTGATAGTTTAAAAATTTCGTGTGGAAAGATGAAAATTGGGGAGGGAATCCATAAGAACATTTGCGACATTTAAAATTTTTATAGAGATATTTGCTTGTTGATTTTAATGTTTTGCCTAAGTTGTTCTATTATTAGTTTTCAAAGTTTAACCATTTTTTTAAAGAAAAATCTCTTTGTTTAGCTTCTGGTTTACCAAAATATACCTTGTAAGAAACAGATGGTAGTATTGGAAACAAACTCATTTGATATAAGTCTAATTTTGCAAAACCATTCTCTGGCCGATGTATTTCTGGAGTAGAGTTATTGTTATAGTAATAGTAACTTGG
The DNA here is from genome assembly GCA_028696755.1 of Bacteroidales bacterium. The sequence goes on from JAQVGK010000162.1 coordinate 4,467, forward strand.
ATTTTGACGATTATAAGCATTGTAAATTGAGAATGTCCATACGGTTTTTAGCTTTCTTTTTTTTGACAAAGTCTCGTATTTTAAGCCAATATCTAAGCGATGATAATCTTTCATTGTCGCCGAATTTCTCAAACCATAAATAAATGCTTCGTAGTACTCATTTGTGTGTGGATTTAGGATCATTTGCCGACCTAAAACTGGTGTATATGGTAAACCAGTTTGGTAATTCCAAACGAGACTAAAACTAAGTTTGTCGTTAATCTTTTTGTTAATGAATATTGTCAAATCGTGCGGACGATTATATTCATAAAAATACTCATTTCCATTATTTACGTTGTTGAATATACGAGTGGATTTGCTGAGATGATATGATATTAAGCCTGTCCATTTTCCATAGCTTTTTTTAAGCATGAATTCCAAACCATTTACTTCTCCAATACCACCTATTTCTATCGATTGTTTCCAATTTTCAAGTTCAGTCAAATCATACACATTTTTTTGGGAAGCAACTAGGTTTGACAATTCTTTGTGATAAACTCCGATACTTATATCGAACATGTTTTTACCAAATGTTTTTGTCCAAGATAATGATGTTTGTATTGAGTTCGAAATTGGGACATCTTTGCTAGAAGGGATCCATATTTCGTTTGCATAAATATTGCCACTAGAAATCAATAAATGTGATGCTTGATTAACATGCATGTAATTTATATTTACAGTTCCAAACTTGTTTAGATTGACATTCAAATCAAGTCTAGGCTCAATAAAGAATTGAGACGTGTCAGAAAGATAATAATTGCCGATTCTGGTGCCAATTTCTGCGTTAATAAATTTGAATATTTTAATATTGTTTGATAATGAAAATGAAGAATTAATGATTTCTTCAGAGAGAATTTTGTGAGAATAATTTTCACCCGAAACTTCGTAATCGAATGGAGTATTATTGAAATAGCTTAAATGTAAGCCTCCAACCAACATCCAATCTTTTGTAACACTTAATGACCACAAAGAGTTTAAAGAAATATCTTGTACTTTAGTAGAGAATTGATTATTAAATCCATTATCATCTGAGTTAGTAAAAGATTGTATATCGCTGACCCTGTATCGAGAATAAGAAAGATTTGTTTTACTGAATATTTTGGGAGTTATAATACAGTTCCAAGAGGCTGCACTCATAAAGTTTCCCCAAATATTTTTCACTCTTACCTTTGTGTTAAATTGATCCCATTCGTCTTTTTTATTCCAAACATTTAGGTAATCGTCTCCCTGAAAAACATTTAAAGCAAATGTGTTTCGTCCATTAGCTCGCCATACAGATTTAAAATTTATATCGTGAAAACCATAAGTCATAAAATAATCGCCACCATCAGTTATTCCACTTGCAGCTAACAATAAAACGTCAAAAAGTGTTTTTCTCGCTGTCAGAATATATGTAAATTTATTCGTAAACTTTCCCTCAAGGCAGAGATTAACATCGGTGATCCCTATGCCAAAACTTCCTTTAAACTCATCCGAGTTCCCCGAGCGCTGTGTTATGTCAATTATTGATGAAAGCTTTCCCCCGTATCTGGCTGGGAAACCAGCTTTATAAACGGTAATATCGTTAATAATATCTGGATTAAAAACCGACATAAACCCTCCTAGGTGATTAACATAAATTAAAGATGTATTATCTAATAGAAACATATTCTGCCCTGGATCACCACCTCTGACAATAAGTAAACTCGAAGCTTCGCTTTGTGATTGTATGCCTGGTAAAACTTGAGCAGATTTAATAATATCCGTTTGACCACCTAAACTTGGAAGCTGTGAAATTTCTTTTATTTCTAGGTTTGATACGTTTATTGAGTTTTTTGATTCAGCATGGATTGTAACCTCGTCGAGTTGGTAGGAGGAAGGAACTAAGAAAATATTTATAATGGTGTCACATAATTGTGTTATTAATAATGATTGTGTTTCATAGCCAATAAATGATACTTTTAACTCTGCTGAATTTGTTCTAATAACATAGTAAGCCTGAGAGTTCGTTGTTGTTCCGTGAGAGCTTATGGAATCTATGATGTTAGCACCAATAATTGCTTCTTTGGTTTGGGCATCGTAAACAAAGCCAGAAACTGTTGTCTGTGACTTACCCAAAAGTGCTGAAAAAGCAATGAAAATGATTAATGCAGATTTTTTCATCACTTAGTAAATTGGTTGAATTATATCGCTGCTCGCATGAGAATAACCACAAAAAATTCCATATCCATTTTCGATATTTGAAAATAAGTTTAACGGGACAATACTAGAGTTCGAAAAATCAGGATATCTACTCAAATTATAATCTTCTAAGCTTTTAACGTAATAATAGTAATTCTTGTCAACAGACTTAATAATTAGTTGATATTGGTGTTTCTCGGGTGGATATGAAAAAGAGTGATGCTCGATTTTTATGCTTTTTGAAATTACTTCAGTACAGAAAGAGGTATTATCAAAATACAAAATTGGGTATTCTTCATTAACATTGTCTGCAGTTTCATTATAAATTACGATATAGGCTTCGAAATACTGTTCTTGTGAAGTGTTGTTGGGAATTGTAAAATTTACCTTTGGTTGAAGAATTCCTTCGTTATTTACCCAACCGTTTTCATTTACATAGAAATTGAATATTTCTGGTCTTTCTGGAATTTCGCATTTTGCATTAACGAAATCGTTATCAGTAAGTACATTAAGTGTAAAATAATCGTTTTCTTTGACGATATAATCAGAATTATAAATACCGTTTCCAACATAAGCAAAACTTATTATTACCGAGTCTTGATTAAACATTTCGATAACAGCATTGTTAATGTTCGTTAATTCCGAAGGATTAAGTTCGTCGGTTAAAGATAAATGTAATTGAGCAAACTCATCTTGAATCAAAATCGAATTTACTGTTATTTTTTTGTCAAAATTATCAAATTCATCTTGCACGAGCTTTCGGCAAGATGAACTTAATAATATTATGGGAATGCACAATATCAGTAGTTTTTTCATACAATTAAAATTTTAAACTGATGCCCAAATTAAATC
>JAQVGK010000163.1 GCA_028696755.1 Bacteroidales bacterium
TTTTGGCCTGAACTTGAACAGCTCGATTGTTAGAAGCTACCACAATACTGAAATTGTAGAACAAATTACCAAAATCTTAAATCTTAATGATAATGTTTCAGGAAGCACAGTGAAGGTTGAGAGGGGTGTTTATGCCTTTGCTGATGTTACCGAACAGTTCTTTCCAACATCGGAGAGAATTGCGAAAACGATTTTTGCCATTGATATTACAAGTTTTCATAAAACATATCAAAACCATATTTCACGTTTGCTTGCTTTTATTCTGCTCTTTTTTATTGTGGTTTACCTTATCGTTAGGATTTTTCATAATCGTATAATAGGCACTATGCTTAGTGTAGAAAAAAAGTTAGAGATTAAGCTAAATGCAAGAACCCGCAGATTAATTGATCATAACGAACAGCTAAATCAGATTTTTAATTCTACTGCTAATGGGATTAGAATTATTGATAAAAACTTTTCAGTAATAAACGCAAACTCATCCTTTTGTGTATTAACTGGGATAAAATCAAATGATATTGTGGGCAATAAGTGTTATGAGGTATTCCCAAGTAACAGTTGTCATACCACTAATTGTCCTCTTGAGCAAATTAAGCAGGGTTTAAGTGTTGTACAAACGAAAGAAGTTCGGTTTAATCCGCTTGGTAAAAAGATTGTTTGTCAGTACAGGGCAATGCCTTTTTTAACCAAAGAGGGTGAACTTATCGGAATCATTGAGGATTTTAAGGATATTACAGATTTACATCTGGCCCAAGAAGCCGTACATCAAACACAAAGGCAATTCGAATCGTTGCTCGATTCCATGCCTGTTGGAGTGTTTATTCGTGATTTTGATGGGAATATGTTCTATCAGAACACCTATATGAACAAGGTTTTTGGCCCTGTAGAGGAGGGGCGGAATAACCTGAAGAGTATTTATCCTAGTCAAGTATCTCGGTTTTTTGAGGAGGACAAGCTAGTTGACAAGTATGGCTTGTTTGTTGGTGAGGAAAAACTAGTTGATAGTAATGGCGTTGAAAGGACTTACGTTACACATAAGTTTAAGTTTTCGGGAATCAATAATAAGGCGTTAATTGGTGGAGTTTCCATAGATATAACAAAACGAAAAAAGGCCGAACAGAACTCATATGTGCTTTCAAAAGCGATTGTTAATTCCCCCATTGGAGTGCTTATCACTTCTCCCGAAGGAATTGTGGAGTTTTGCAACCCTGAGTTTGAAAAGTACAGCGGATTGGCAAGCGAAGCAATTCTTGGGAATAGTTTTCACTACTTTAATCCCAAACAGTTTAATAAGCTGCAAGAGCCAATCTCAGTGGCGAAGAATGGAGGCGTTTACCAAGGCGAATTGCAACTTTCGTTAAATTGCAATTATCAACAATGGTTTGCAGTTTCGATTGCACCCGTTTTTAACCGAGAGGGAAGTATAGCACATCTTATTTTTGTTTTTGATAATACTACCGAACGAAAGGAATACGAAAAGGAGATCGAAATTGCTAAGTCCAGAGCCGAAGAGTCCGATAGGCTAAAAACGGCATTTCTCTCAAATCTATCTCACGAAATTCGAACACCTTTAAATGCCATATTAGGTTTTTCGTCGTTGCTGAATAACCCCAGCATTTCCGATGACGATAAACTCGAGATTCCGGCCTTGCTAGTTAATCATTCGAATAATCTATTGGAGCTAATAAATGATTTGATTGATGTTGCTGCAATTGAAACAAATCAGTTTACGGTATCAAAAACCGAATGCAGATTAAATGGCCTACTCCTTAATGCATTCAATGATATCACGTTAAAGAGTAAGCAGGTTAAAGAGAAGAAAATTAAAACAAACATAAAGCTTGGTATTCAAGAGGAATCGTTTACCATTTCAACCGATCCAAAACGTTTAGCACAGGTGATAAATCATTTAGTATCCAATGCAATTAAGTTTACCAATTCTGGATTTGTTGAGTTTGGGTACACTCTTAAAGATGCAAATAACTTACTCTTTTATATCATCGATACAGGTGTTGGCTTATCAGAAGAGGAGAAGAGCATTATTTTTAACCCATTCCGCCAAGCCGACGATAGCCGGACTCGAAGTTTTAATGGACTAGGACTGGGCCTTGCAATATCTAAGCATATAATTGATCGATTAGGCGGTAAGATTTGGGTGAATAGCGTGAAGGGGCAGGGCTCCACATTTTTCTTTACTTTGCCTTATATTCCCATAAAAACCAAGTTCGATCCCGTTGTTTTACCACCCAAGCATAAAGAGATTTTTAATTGGCATAATAAAACAATTCTTGTGGCCGACGATATTGACTCCAACTACATGTTTATTCAGACCCTTTTAAAGCCAACCGGAGCAAAATTAATGTGGGCCAAAAATGGGCAGGAAGCGGTGGATGTAGTTAAAAGCCATAAAATTGATGTAATTTTAATGGATATCGTAATGCCCGAGGTAGATGGCTTTGAAGCCACACGATTAATCAAGAAGTTTGATAGGAATATTAAAGTTATTTGCCAAACGGCTTACCCATCTACTGATCATCATGTGGCTAGCGAGGAGTGTGGAATGGATGGTTTTTTGGCAAAGCCAATAGCCCCATATTCAATCCTTAAAACAATCGACGATTTTTTAATTCGAAATTAAGCCAATAAAAAAAGGGCGAACAGTCTAATTGTTCGCCCTTTTTTATGAAGTTAATAAAGCTAAAAGCTTTTCAAAGCCTTACGTCGCAAAGTGAAACGAGTTTTTTCGTCGCTAATGCGTTGATGATTATATATATTCTTTTCCCATTCACCATACATTGGGTTTGGGAAGGCGATAAACCTGCGACCAAATTCCTCGCGGAATTGCTCAACTGTAGCACTGCCCCAGTCGTCGCCTCTCCCTTCAAATACCTCTGCAAAATCGTTCAAATTATCTCCTAGAAGTAGTATAATATCAAATTTTTTAGAAACGGCTTCTCGACGAGGTTCTTTGCCACTGGTTGATTCCTTTAGAAAGAAATTCTCCGGTTTTACAAAGGCAAAACCCAGTTTTTCCATATTTCGCATGGTAGCCTCCTGCTCAGCAACAGTTCTGTTGCTAAGGTAAATTACATCTACCCCAACCGATTGGCAAAACAGTGTGAACTCCACAGCACCTGGTGTTGCTTTTGCATCTTCCTCGTCAACCCATTCGGCCCAGGTTTCAGCAGTAAAGCCTTTACCTGTCTCCACCATTTTACCTTGGAAAGGGCTGTTATCAATCATTGTTTCATCTAAATCCACCACAACTGCTTTTGGTTTTTGGCCTTTCTGTTTTTTATACTCCATAACACGCTCCTTGGCAATATTAAAACCCTGATAGTATAATGCTTTGGCCTCAGGCGATTGCTGAAACCATATGGTGGCAAGTACAAGGTTCTCTTGCTCCATTTTAAACTCATTCTCTTGTACTTTTGCCTTACAGCCAAAGAGCAACAATGCAGCAAATCCAATAATTAGTAGTCTTTTCATCAGTATATTTGTTTAGGTTAAAATCGAACCACAATCATACAAAAATATTAGGTAATATCGAAAAAAAACAAATTAAAGTATATAATACGCATTGAATGCCAATTCATAGAGTATATTTTTGTGGATGCTGTAACTTTTGGGTTACGACATCGTCGTATGATTGATTTTAAAATTTTAAATGACCGCAAAGGAATATAACTTGTGTGTTGATAATTACGCCGATGGGCTTTATCGGTTTGCCTTAAAAACTTTGGGCGACTCCGAGAAAGCCAACGATGTGGTTCAGAATTGCTATGAAAGGTTGTGGGTTAAGCATGAGGGTGTTGATTTTACAAAATCCAAATCATACCTATTCACATCGGCTTATCACGCGTGTATTGATATTATTCGAGCCGAAAAACGGTCTGGCGCTTTGGAGGAGGTAAGGTCCGAAGACTTATCTACATATTCTCAGTATAGCGATTTGCAGGAAATACTGCATGAAGCCCTAAAATCATTACCCGAAATTCAACGATCGGTTATACTTCTTAGAGATTACGAAGGCTATTCATATCAAGAAATTGAGGAGATAACTGGACTAAATGAATCGCAGGTTAAAGTGTATATTTACAGAGCAAGGCTCTCACTTAAGCAATATATTGGACAACTAGAAACGGTGTTATAGCCATGCAAATTAGTAGAGAAAATTACGAATGTTTTTTTATCGACTTTATCGATGGTAAACTCTCACCAGCGGAAGAGGCGATTCTACTTGCATTTGCTAGAGAAAATCCCGATTTAGCAGAAGAGTTAAGGAATCTCGAAAAGACAGTTTTAGAGCCTAATACTGTTCATTTTCCCAAAAAAGAACAACTTTTACATCATACAAACTTTGCAGGAATTGAAAGCAGAACGGATTATTTGTGTATAGCAAAAGCTGAGAATGATATTACACCCATAGAGGAGAGTGAACTACTTTCGATTATAGAAATTAGTTCTTCCAGAGATCTAGATTTATACCAGAAGGTGTTTTTATCTCCCTCACAAGATATAACCTACAATCGTAAAGTTAAACTTAAAAGATATAGCCTTTTTGCTTTAAACTATAAGCAAATAATAGCTGTTTCGAGTTCTGCTGCCGTGGCTTTAATTCTGCTTGGGGTTTTCACTTTTTTTCAGAAATCTTTATCTATAATTCCAGAATTAGCGGTTTCTGATTACGAAATACCAATTCATAAAGAATTGGAAAAATTGGATAGGCAAGAACCAGAGGTTTCTATCCCTACAATTACGGAGAACAACCCCACCAATATTAAGAACTATCAGCCAGATCAACATGTATTCGCTGAGCATTCGAGTGAAACCCATATTGAAGAAATGAGGTTTGAAAGGAGCGAAATTATTGCAGACAGAATACCAATAATCGAGGCTGTTAAGGTTCCATTACCCTTCACCAGCCACTACAGTAGCGAATTTTTAGCTTTTGCACGATTCGACCGGACAGAAATCGACTTAAATAGTATTGATGAAAAGGTACAATCCGGTGCCCGTGAAATTGGTTTTTTTGAACTAGCACAAATGGGTTTTAATCGATTGGCTTCGTTAACAGGACGAGATATTAATCTCGATGCTGAAAAGGATCCAGATGGCCGAATAACAAAAATAAACTTTGAAACGGAACTATTTGCGTTATCTGTCCCAGTAAGTAAAAACAAGAATTAGTTTTTGCAATCGAGATTTAGCAAGTTTAAATTTTTATTAGTTCTATATTTTGTTTATATGATATATTATAAATAACACCATAAGAATTATATAATTAACATAGTATTTAAAACAAATAAAATTTTTAACCTGTAACTTTTCCTCCAACAAATCGTCCTACTGCCAAACAACAACATTATTTCTGATTTAACAATAACTATTATGAAGCTAATTACAACATTACTTGGACTTGTTCTTGCATCATCAATAATATATGCACAGGATGCAAATTTGATGAAACTCCAGGAACTCGAATTGGATGACACTACTAAGGTGGCCGTTCAGGACACTACCCTGCAATCGAAAAAGATTGAGACTACAGCTAAATCTACCAGCAAGGATACAACAAAAGTAAGGCTGGGGAAAAGAGAAATTGTAATTATTGAGAAAGACGGGAAAACTTCCATTGAAATTCCTGAAAGTGGAGACAAGTATTCCTTTGATAATAAAAAGGATAAAAGTTTTACCTATAAGAAAAAAGCTAGATTTAAAGGGCATTGGGCTGGGTTTGAATGGGGATTCAACGGCTATTTAGATAAGAACTACTCATCTAATATGCAAGGAAACCTTAAGTATTTAGAGTTAAAGCAGCCCCGTTCGTGGAATTTCAATATTAACTTTTTGCAGTATAGCATTGGGTTTGGAACCGATAAGGTTGGACTAGTTTCCGGGTTAGGATTTGAACTGAATAATTACCATTTTCGAAATGAGACGACGCTTAAAGTTGAAAATGGCGTGACAGTTGAGGATAATTCGTACGCACTTGATCCTAACAAAAACCTTGTTGAATCAAAACTATATACCAATCACTTAACCGTCCCTTTACTTTTGGAGTTTCAAATTCCAACCAGCCATCGTCACAGAATTTTCATTTCCACAGGAGTAGTAGGAGGTGTTAGAATTGCCTCAAGCACTAAACTTGAGTACGAGGGAACCACAAAAGGCAAAGAGAAGAAAAAGGATGATTTTAATCTGGCGGCATTTCGATATGGATATACTGCACGTTTAGGTTATCGCGGTTTAAGCCTATTCGCCACATTCTACCCAGTTCAACTTTTCGAAGAGAACAAAGGACCCGAACTTTACCCATTTGCAGTGGGTCTTCGTTTGCTAAATTTTGGAGGAAGCTAACCCAAGATTCTTTGAAATAGTTCAAGAGTGCCTGCAATGCAGGCATTCTTTTTTTGCTACTATTCATATCATTAATGCAATTTTCTATATTTGCATTTTACTGTTGCTAAATATTTTGATATGGCACGATGGATTTTTGCCCTACAATTCACATTTCTAGCCAGTATTTACTTTTTATACGCTAGCGAAAATCCTTACCTCGATAGCCTTAAGCACGTTGAAAAAAACACCCGAAACGACTCCCTGCGACTTGATGCCCTTAGAAAGCTTGCCATAGCATATTCCGATAGCACATACGAGAAAAGTTTTTTTTACTGGAAGCAGGCTCTAGCAGTAGCAACAAAACATAAGAACAGACCACAAATGGCGCATATTCACCATCAAATAGGTTATGTGCTATTTAACCAGGGCGAATTTAAGAGTGCGCTTTTAGAATACAATAACGCACTTGCTGTACATCAGTTTTTAGGAGATAAAAGTGGTATTGGACAACTATACAACGATATTGGTCTTATCTACAAAAACTGGGCTCAGTACGAAGAGGCAATTGATAATTTTTTAAATGCACTAAGAGAGTTTGATATTATTTCGGACGATCAGGGTATTGGTATGGTTGCAAACAACATTGGCCAGATTTACTTCTATCGAGGGGAGTATGCCAATGCCATTAAATATTTTGACAGGTATCTTGAGATTAATCAAAAAAATAATAGACTAAGAGCCGTTGCAGGTGCTTCGAATAATATTGCAGCTGCTTACATGGAGCTTAAGAGTTACGATTTAGCGCTTAATCACTTTAAGTTAGCGCTTAGTATTTACGATTCTTTAGGAATTCAAGTTGGCGTTGGTATTTTAAGCGATAATATTGGAATGCTGTATGCAAATATGGGAAATTATGTTCAAGCACTAAAATACCATTACGATGCCCAAAGGATTTTTAACGTTATACAGAGTCAAACGCGATTATCGCACACATTTAAAAATATTGGCTTTACATTCTATAAGTTAGGTGATTACGAAAAATCAATTGATAACTTAGTTAAGGCACTCTCAATTGCAAAAAAGTATAACCAACGTGAAGTAGAGAAGGAGATACTTTTTAATCTCAGCAACGTATATGAAGCCAACAACCAGTTATCCGAAGCACTTAGTTGTTACA
>JAQVGK010000164.1 GCA_028696755.1 Bacteroidales bacterium
AATTTACAAATTATGATAAATAAAATTTTAAAAAAAGGTAAAAATTCGACAATTAGTAGTTTATTTGCAGGAATAGTGATAATTATGGCTATGTTTATGGTGGTGGGTTGTGAGAAGGATACTTCTAAAGGTAATTCTGAGAATGTTGAGTCTAGTAATGCTACAGTGATATTGCCAGAAATTCAATATGATGGAAGGATGCTTGTTTTTAACACAAGTGATGATTATGGGTCTTATGTTAACAATCCAGACTCAGTAACAGTTGTAAGTTTAACTAAACAAACAGAAACCTTAGGTTTTGAATCGTATTATTCTAAATGTACAGAGGTTGGATTTGATAAGAATAATGATATTATAGAAGACGATTATTTGGCCTCTATCCTTAATGAAGACTGTATCGTTCAAATTGGGGAGTACCTTTATAGAGTAAATGTCGCTTCTGAGTCGGTATATGTTATGTCGTCTCAATTTATTGAACTGTATGAGGATTTAGTAAACGAGGATATAACAAATAAAAATATTATGAAATTTTCAACCGATGAAGATGTTATTGATTTAGTTGAAAACGGTTTAGATGGATGTAAAGATTGTGGAGGATGTGGCAGCGGTTCATATTATACTAATGAAATTGAATTGAAAAATCAGGCCGGAACTACTGTTGTTACAGCTGTTGGAAAGGTTAGGTATTATACAGCTGGTATTTATTTTAAACTTTCAGTGAATGGTGAATATTATCCAGAGTGGTGGGAGGGTACCATTAGGTTGCAAATATTTGTACAGACGCCTGAAGCTTGGTGGCAAAAAAGACCTTGCTGTAATGATTGCGATTATGAAAGCCCTTCTGGAATTGTTTATAGCAGTACTGTATCACATGATGTTCAAGTTGTATATTATAGTAATATGAGAGCTTTACATGGATATTACCTTTATGAAAAAGTTAAAATAATTTATGAAAATCCAGAAGATCCTCTTAATGGAGAATTTGTTACATCTAATTGGGCTGGGCGTAGTGTAAATTCTCCTTACTGATTTATTTGTTTATGAAAAAGATTATTATTATTTTAATTATGGGGTGCTTATTTGGGCAAGTTAGTGCCCAAGTAAGTTACTTCGTTAGACCAACTTTTGACAACAAATTGTATTTTTGTAATGCAAACAGTCTTTTTGATTTTCATGTTCTTGACTATTCTTTCGAACATAAGGAGTTTTTAGGAAACCAATATTTTAATCCTATAAATGTTAAGGTAACTCAAAGAGATTTCTATAGCTTTGGAATTTACTTTGGTGTGGCATTGCAAAACAAAAAGCACTTAATAGAGTTCGGGATAAATCAGGACGCCACAGGAAGCGAGTTTGAGTGCGAATTTATGGATTATGACTTTTATACTTATAAAGATACTCTTTACAAGCATTACTCACCTAACCGAATGATTTTTGCATCATATCTACCTACTTTGCGCTATCATTTGCAATACAGCATTCGCTTGATTAACGGGTCAAATTCAAAGGTTCTACCATATTTAATCATAGGTGGTGGCGTTATCCATAATCTGGCTTTCCCGAGAAAAGATGAATTTACAAATTTGGACGATGCTAATCTGGCATATTCTTATTCTTTATTTGGAAAGAGTTATCTTGAAGAAAATGTTTATATCTCTCAAATGAAAAATTATGGTTACACTGCGAAAAAATTTTCTGGGTATCTAAATCTAGGATTAACTACAGATTTTTTTACGAAAAAAGGATTCAACCTTTTCTCTGCTTCTATATTTTTTCTAAAAGGTTTTAACCCAATAGAAATGATGTACAGTGATGTGTATGTTGTGGACAATATGGAAAATAAAGTCTTTTCTTATCTAACAACGAGCAATGGTAGCGGATTATATCTACAATTGTCGCGAAAATTCCAGTTATACCCATGGTTAAGGAGAATTAAAAAACACTAAATTCGTTCTTTTTAACAGTATGAAAATTGTTTCAAAGAATCGAAATATTAATTTGATTTCTTCGACCGAGTAGGTTCTCAAATGGTTTTAAAACAACAAAGCCTTTTCCCAATTATCCCTTCGGTTAGCTATAGCTTTAAGTTTTGACAAAAAATCAGCTAGTAATATTTTTTATTTTCTCCCAAAAACACTATATCTTAGCACCAAATTAAACGATTTGCTTATGCGGAATTTGGTTTTGCTGGTTTTTTGTTTGCTTTTATTCTTCTCCTGCAAAAAAGAAGTCGAAATACCTATGCCTCAAGCAAAGAAATTACCGATAGTTAACTCTTTGTTTTGTGCCGGGGATACTATTTGTGTTAGCATTTATGAATCGGTTGCCAGCTTAGATGGTGTGCCTAAAATTATTGATGATGCTCTTGTTCTTCTTTACGAAGATGATAACCCTGCCGACACTTTGGTTTATACCGAGAATGGCTTGTATATTTCGGATATTATCGCCAAAATTGGTTCGGTTTATAAAGTTGAGGCTTTTTGCAATGGACACAAAACATGCTATGCACGAGATACTGTACCAGAATTACCTGTTTTAACCGGTGTTGTTTTTCGAGATTCTGCTCTGATTGACAGAGATGGATACTATATTTCAAAAGCAGAATTATCATTAAATAGTGTTGGATTAAAAACAGGTTATTATCAAGTGAAAATGTTTGCCAGATACTTTGATTATGGTGGAATTGAAGAAATCGGTAATATGAGTTTCAGTCAGATAAACAACACCGATCCTGTTTTTCTTGAAACAGAATCATCACTTTTGGAATATTCTCTTCTTCTTTTTTCTGACAATCTGTTTCTAAACCAATCGTATGTTTTGCCAGTGTATTACTATGATAGAACTAATCAATGGAACAGCTATTATTCTGATTACGACCTTATAGTGTCTATTCGAGCTGTTTCGGCAAATTATTATAAATATAAATGCAGCGAAATAATTCAGGATTTTGAAGGCAACGGATTGTTTACTCCTGGTAATAACCTTTCGGCAATGCCTGTTAGTTTGTATTCTAATGTGGAAAACGGGTTCGGAATTTTTGCTGCTTATTCGGTAATCACTGACACATTTCCAAAACAATAATTATGAAAGGATGTAATTATTTAGATGCAGTGAGAGATGTCTTTCCAACAAGAATGATGATTTGCGCTTTGCATGGAGCATGGGGCATGGAGCATGGGGCTCATATAGTGGAAGATGATAGATTTGTAGGGCTGTTTTTAATACACAAAATATGCAGAATGTTAAATCTCTGCATAAAACTCTCCATGCCCCATGCCCCATGCTCCATGCAAAAAGGGCTAATTTGTAATGAATGTAGCGGATTAATCTAAAGAATTATGAAAAGATTATTATTATTCATATCAGTTTTGGTCTTGTTTTTAGATTTATCTGCACAAAACATTATTATTCGCGGATACATTGTCAGTGATGGAACCCGCGATAGAATTCATGATGCCGAAGTAATTGAGATTAACTCGGGAGTTGGAACAACATCAAACGAATATGGTTTTTATACACTCGAAATTCCAATAGGAGATTCTGCTATTATTTCCATTTCGCATGTGGCATATACTGCAGTAAAGTATGTTATTCCTGCGAATAAGGATTTGCATCTCGATGTTGTTCTTACTCCTGGGTATATTTTAAACGAAGTAACAATCAGAGACACAAGCCGAACACTGATTGACAAAAGACTTGAAGCAGGAACAGTTTATTTGCCGATATCTCAGATAAAGAAAATAAATTCTGTATCTGGAGAACCCGACATTTTAAGGGTTTTGCAACTTACACCCGGAGTAGGTATCGGAAATGAGGGGAGCAGCGGAGTTTATGTGCGTGGTGGAGGCTCTGAACAAAATCTTTTTTTACTTGATGGAGTGCCGTTATACGGAGTTAATCACCTTGGCGGATTTATGTCGGTTTTTGATGCTGAATCTGTCGAAAGTGTTGAGTTGATTAAAGGAGGTTTTCCAGCAAATTATGGAAACAGACTGTCGTCGGTTTTGGATGTAAAGCTTAAAGAAGGCAACAAAGAAATGTTGCGCGGGAACTTTACTGTAGGATTGATAAATACAAAAATTAGCATGCAGGGTCCGATAAATTCAGGAAAGACAACATATATGTTTTCGGTAAGGCGGTTTATGTATGATTTAATTCTTTATCCTGTAACTGGGGCAATGCTCGATAAACAATTTGCTGCTTACACATTTTACGACCTGAATCTAAAACTTAATCATAATTTTAATGATAAAAATTCGATGTCTTTTGTTACTTATATTGGAGATGATCATTTTAATTTGAAAGTAGATAATTTTGGGGGTAGTGTAAATAAAGTTGGTCTAGGCTGGGGAAATAAAATGCTGTCTGTTGGCTGGAATCACTTATTTGGAGACAGGCTAAAGAGTAAAGTAAATTTGAGTTATGTTAATTACTCCAGCTCAAACCTATCGGCAAGCTCTTCTGTTAATGATGATGTGTTTTATAAAGGTAAATATAAAAGCAAATCGGGGATTTCGGATCTTATTCTTAAGGCAGATTTTGATTACAGAATTTGGAAAAAGTCTTTAATTAAAGCAGGGGTTTCATCAACTTTGTACGCTTGTAAACCTTTTAGTTACAGTTATTTTGCTAGCATAAATGATAGTGTTACAGCGGATAGTTATTTCAGCGCCGAAAATATAAATTGTATTGGTAATTCTGCCTATTTGCTCGGAGAACTGTATGCAGGGAAATATTTGTCAGCAAACACAGGTTTTAGAATCACCGGGTATTTTACAAGCAAAAATGTTTATTGGGAGCCAGAGCCTAGAGCATTATTGATGTTGCGAATTCCAAAATTATTTACTATCAAGGCTGGCTATTCGGTAATGTATCAGAATATTCTGGGCATCACGGGTTCAGACACCGACATTTCTATAGAGACTTGGCTTAATTCAACAGAACTAGTACCACCCTCTCGCTCGAAACAATATGATTTGGGACTTGCACGCTCGTTTAAAGATGGGATGTATGAGCTTTCGGTTGAGGCATATTTCAAAGAAATGAGTAATTTGGCAATGTTAAAGCCGGGTGTTGATTTTGGCGCAATTTATTCAAACTGGGAATATCTGGTCGAGAAGAATGGTTCAGGAAAATCGAAAGGAGTTGAACTTTTTCTTAACAAAACAAGAGGCAGGTCAACTGGATTCATTAGTTATACTTTATCTCGTACAACCCGACAATTTGAGAACATAAATAACGGTGAAGAATTTCTTTATCGTTTTGATAAAACTCATAGTTTCAACATAGTTTTTACTTACAGTCTGAGAGACAATGTTAATGTTTCTGCCAATTGGGTGTTTGCAAGCGGAAGTCCCATTTCCGTTCCAACAGATGTAATTTTTACTCCAGAAAACGAACCTGCATTTATCTATAATGGAATAAATAATTACAGAATGAAGGATTATCACAGGCTAGATTTGGGAATAAACTTTATTAAATCAACAAAATGGGGCGAACGTACGCTGACCTTTAGTGTTTACAATGTTTATAACCGACAAAATCCACTTTTTTATTTCATGGATTATAATTATGAACAGTCGAGGTATGTATTAAAGCAGCAAAGCCTTTTCCCTTTTATGCCAGCAGTAAGTTATGGTGTGAATTTTAATAAAATCACCATGGGCGAAGGCATAGAGCAATATAAAAGAACTAAAGCAGAGTGGTTGGCAAACTCTTCACGCAATAACATTGGCTTGCAATTCAATAAATGGCTAGGCTATAATTATGCTTGGGATATATATGTTTTTGCTGTTAGATATGGCTATGGTATTAAAAAGTATTTGCGTGTAGGGGCAGAGTTTTCTGGTTTTGTCAGAGAGTCAAAGTATTTAGATGTTGAAATTAACCCTAATTTTAATTTTGGTCTTTTTGTCCGAGGCAAAATTAGTAAGTTAAAGTATTTGCATCCATTTGTTGAAACAAGTGTATATTATTCATATAACTATTTCGTTACTGAAGGTGAGCCAGTTTATGTTGAGCATAAATACTTTTCTGGTTTTATTGCACCCGGAATAACCATAAATCTTGCAAAAGGCGGTCTTAATCTCGACATTTTTTACAAATTCTCGCCTCACGAAATGATTGATGGACGGAAATCGGTGATTACTTGGAGGGTTTGTTTTAATTTTTAGGGTTTAGTTTATGACCCCCCAAAATATCATCTCATTTTTATTTTTAAAAATAAAACTTTGTTACTATATTTGTAAGCTACTTAAAAATCGGACATTATGGCTAGAAATTACGAAGAAGAACAGAACAATCTGAACATAATTGGTAACGGCACTACAATTAATGGTGATGTTGTTTCGAACGGTGACATTAGAATCGATGGCGGTTTAACTGGGAATTTAGTTACAAAGGCTAAACTGGTATTAGGTTCAACTGGCAAAATCCTTGGCGAAATAAACTGCAAAAACTCAGAAGTATCTGGTCAGATTGATGGCAAAATCACAGTTGAGGAATTGTTAGTGTTGAAAGCATCGGCAAAGATTTTTGGAGATATTATTACTTCACGCATTTCGATCGAGCCAGGTGCAATATTTACCGGAACCTGTAATATGGGAGGTAATTTAAAGCAGGAAATCAATAATTCCGAAGGTGAATAAACCCGAAGACGATAACGAGTTCAAACCCGGAAAAGAAGGCCTGAATAAGTTTATTAAATATTCCACTTTGGGATTTGAAATGGCACTTATTATTGGATTGGGAACTTGGGCTGGTGTTGCTCTCGACGATTATTTTGTGAATAAAACTCCAGGTTTTACAATCGCTTTGTCCCTTTTTTCGGTGTTAGGCTCTCTTTATTTAGTCATTAAACGTTTGATAAATGATAACAAAGAGTGATTTTAAGGCTTTAATCAATTTTAGCTTTCTTGCAATTTTGCTTTTTGCAATTCATTTTGGGTTAATTCATTTTTTTTACAGATATTTTTATGCTCCCGATGTTTTATTTGTGCACCCCTTTTTATTCGTAATAACTATTGGATCGATAATATCGGTGAAGCTAATATTTAAAAAAACAAAACTAAGTGCTCTAGCAAATGCTTACATGGCAGCCAGTTTAGGCAAAATGATGCTCAGCCTTTTGTTTCTTTTGCCTCAGTTTTTGGGCAATGGTTTTTTTCGTAAAGAATATGTTTTGCAGTTTTTTGTAGTTTATTTCATTTATCTGATTTCTGAGGTTGTTTATCTTGTAAAGGAGTTTAAAATCAGTTAATCAAAAAAATATTTCGATTTTTATTAGTTTTTTCAAATTGAAAATGTAAATTTGTATGCCACATAATATTAATTATTAAGGTTGACATGAAGCATATATTTTTTCTGATAGGTTTTTGTTCGGTTCTGTGTTTGTCGAATATTGCGATAGCCTCCGAAGCAAAGGAGCATAAGGAGGGAGAAGAGGAAAAGTTCAACGTTATTGAGCTGATTATGCATCACATTAAAGATGCACACGAATGGCATATACT
>JAQVGK010000165.1 GCA_028696755.1 Bacteroidales bacterium
GGTCCGCACCAGCTTGCCCAGAAGTCTATAAGGACAACCTGACCGCGCAATGATGAAAGTGCAATACTGTCGCCATCAGGATTTGGAAGTTTAATTTCTGGAGCGATATCTCCGATTTCGGTTCCTGTTTTCTGTGCAAAAGTTGAAAGAGTAATTGCTGTCACAAAGAAGAATAGAAGGATTTTTTTCATTTTTATAGCTGTTTGTAGTTTATATTATTTCGAAGTTTAGTAATTTATGCGTTCTATTTTAGCACCAAGCTTATTTAATCTGATGTCGATATTCTCGTAACCACGATCGATTTGCTCAATATTGTGAATAATGCTAGTGCCATCTGCCGACATTGCAGCAATTAACAAAGCCATCCCAGCACGAATATCTGGAGAGTTCATTGTTGTGGCTCTAAGTCTAAATGCTTTATCGAGTCCGATTACTGTTGCTCGGTGCGGATCACAAAGAATTATTTGTGCGCCCATGTCGATAAGCTTATCAACGAAGAACAAGCGACTCTCGAACATTTTTTGGTGAATCAAAACACTTCCTTTCGCTTGAGTGGCAACCACAAGGAAGACACTTAGCAAGTCGGGGGTTAGTCCCGGCCAAATTGCATCGGCAATGGTCATAATAGAACCATCGATAAAACTTTCAATTTGATAGTTTTCTTGTGCAGGGATATAAATGTCATCGTTAATGTGCTCGATTTTAATTCCTAGTTTGCGAAACGAATCGGGAATAATTCCGAGCATATCGTAACGCACATTTTTAATTGTGAGTTCCGAGCCAGTCATGGCAGCCATTCCAATAAAACTGCCGATTTCGATCATATCAGGAAGTACAGTATGAGTTGCTCCGCCAAGCTTTTCGACACCTGTGATTTTTAGCAGATTTGAACCGATTCCAGCGATTTTTGCACCCATATTATTCAATAGTGTGCAAAGTTGTTGAACATAAGGTTCGCAGGCAGCGTTGTAGATTGTTGTTTCTCCCTGTGCCATTACTGCCGCCATAATAATATTTGCAGTACCTGTTACAGAAGCTTCTTCGAGGTGAATATACGTTCCTTTTAGGTCGTGTCCGTTAAGAGTATAAAAACTTTCTTTAAAATCGAAATCGAACTCAGCACCTAGTTTTTTAAATCCGATAAAGTGAGTATCAAGGCGACGGCGACCAATTTTATCACCACCAGGTTTTGGCATACATACGCTACCAAATCTGGCAAGTAGAGGTCCTAGAATCATGACCGAACCACGAAGCGCTGCACCATCGTTGCGATAAGTGTCAGATTTTAGATAATCAAGATTTAGGTCAGCAGCCTGAAAGGTAAATGTACCTTTTCCCTGTTTTGTAATTTCAACACCAAGCGAGCCAAGCAAATCAATAAGTTTGTTTACGTCTCTAATGTCGGGGATATTACTGATTTTAACTTTATCTTCGGTGAGCAAAACCGCACAAAGCACTTGTAATGCTTCGTTTTTTGCTCCCTGTGGAGTTATTTCTCCGTTTAGTTTAAAGCCGCCGGTAATTTTGAAAGTACTCATAACAATTATCTTTTCTTAAATTGTTTTTTTCGTGGTAGATTTTTGTTTTGCATTTGAACAGGAGGAGCCAAGACGTCTCTAAAATCGCCTAATTTTAGATTTTCTGGGATATGAACTTCGCCACGAGTAATTATTTCTAATTCTTTGAAAATAATTTCGTCGGTGATGTTTTCTTTTTTCCACGACATATACGAGCGTTTCATGTGATTAGCCATCATCTCAATAAGAGCATTCTTTTTGTCGTCATCCTCTATTTCGTTTATTCTTTTAAGAATACCTTCGATAAATTTGCCGTAATGCCTAAATCTAAATCTGTTGTCGGAATAAGGGAGTTTTTGCGGTTTTTCGCTTAATAATTGCATATCTGGCAATGGGTACGGCCATTCGATATCAAGTTTAAAGTCGGACATTATAGCGAGGTGATCCCACAGTTTGTGTTTAAAATCTGCAACATCGCGCAAATGTGGATTCATATTTCCCATTATAGCGATTAGTGAATGAGCGGCTTTAGTTCTCTCTGCTCTGTCTTCAATTGTGCAGCAAAAGTCAATCATTTGTTGAATTGTTCTTCCGTATTCGGGTAGTTTTAGCTGCGGTCTTTGTGTATTATAATCCATAAAATTTTCTTTTTACAAAACTAATCTTAATTCGTTTAACGACAAACATAGTCGTTATAATATTTCGAGTTTGGCAAATTTAAGCAAAAGAGTCTTTGTTTCGCCACTATCGAATAAAATAATTGCTTTAGCATCTCCGCCGTTTTGCGAAATCTCGGTAATAAGTCCAGCGCCAAAATTCTTATGTTTAACTCTCATACCAGCAGAGTAATCGCTAACAGATAAACTGGTTTCGGCTTGTGGTTCGACTTTTATTTTATCGATACTTACAAGTTTTCTTTCGCGTGGCGGCGTATATGGTTTTGGCTCGGGGGCCGATTTACTTACAAATGCTGGCTTTTCTTTTGTGCCAAAATCGGAATATTTTTTTCTCTCGCCAGAGAAATCGGGAACGTTATTTTGCGAAAATGCAGGCCACTCGATAAATTGTGGTCCAAGTTCCTTTAAAAAGCGGCTTGGTTCCATTGATGTCATGCTGCCAAATCGAAATCTGTTTACACAATAAAACAGAAAAAGATTTTCCATTGCTCTTGTAATAGCAACATAGAACAATCGACGCTCTTCTTCAAGTTCGTTTTGCGACATTGCAGCCATTGCATTTGGAAAAAGATTTTCTTCGGTACCAACAACAAAAACATTTTTAAACTCTAATCCTTTGGCTGAGTGGATAGTCATCAGACTTACTTTTTCCTTGGTTCCTTCTTCGTCTTCGGTTTCGATATCAGTTAGAATGGAGATATTTTCGAGATAATCAACAATAGAGGTACCCGAATGATGAGGATCATTTTTTCTGGTTTCGCAAAAATCCTTTACCCCATTTAAAAGCTCTTGAATATTCTCGTAACGGCTCACACCTTCTGGTGTTTTGTCGCTGAAAAGATCATGATTAATGCCCGATTTATTAACCATCTCGGTCATAAAATCATAAGCGTTGATAAAATCAATTTTATCGGTAAAACTTTGAATAAGTTGAGCAAAACCTGCTATTCTGGATTTTGTGCCGGCATTGATATCAACATTATAATTGTTGGGATTACTGATTATGTCCCATAATTGAATTCCAGAATCATTCGAGAAGTTGAGCAGTTTATCCACCGTGGTATTACCAATTTTACGAGATGGATAATTTATGATACGGCGAAATGCCTCAATATCGTTATGGTTCACCGAAAGTCGAATGTATGCTATTATGTCTTTTATTTCCTTTCGCTGATAAAACGAAAGTCCGCCAAAAACACGATATTGAATATTGTATTTTCGAAGTGCTTCTTCCATAATACGCGACTGTGAGTTGGTTCGGTACAGGATTGCAAAATCGGAGAAGTTGTAGTGGTTTTCGAGACAGAGGCGACTGATAGTTTCGGCAACTCCAATGCCTTCGAGTCCGTCAGTCATCGCTTTTTCTATTCTTATTTTGCTGCCTTCTTCTTTGTCGGAGAAAACCTTTTTGGGAATCTGCCTTGTGTTTTTTTCGATTAATGAATTTGCGGCATTAACAATATTCTGAGTACTTCGGTAGTTTTGCTCAAGTTTGTAAAGTTTATAGTCTTCGTAATCGTTTTTAAAATTTAATATATTCTGGATTTTTGCTCCTCGGAAAGAATAAATGCTTTGAGCATCATCGCCAACAACACAAAGTTTGCGGTGCATTTCCGACAATTTTTTTATAATCAGATATTGTGCAAAATTTGTATCCTGATACTCATCAACCAGAATGTAATCGAACATCTTGCGGTACTTCTCAAGAGTTTCGGGGCTTATTTTAAAAAGGATATTTGTGTAAAGCAACATGTCATCAAAATCCATCACATTCGACATCCTGCATCGTTGCGAATATTTAGTGAAAATTACGTGAAAATGCTCACGTCTTTCTTTTGCATCTTCGATTAGTATATCTTGATTTTTAGAATAAGCCTCGGCAGTCATTAAATTGTTTTTTGCAGCCGAGATTCTTGCTGCGACAGATTTTGGTTTATAGTATTCGTCGTTAAGATTAAGTTCTTTAATTAATGATTTTACAAGATTTAAAGAATCCGCTGAGTCGTAAATTGTGAAATTTTTTGTGAATCCGATTTTTTCAGCATCAATACGCAGCATTCTTCCAAATATTGAGTGAAAAGTACCCATCCAAATATTTCGTGAAGCATTGTAGCCAAGAAGCTTGTCAATCCTCAGCTTCATTTCATCAGAAGCTTTATTCGTAAAGGTAAGGGCAAGAATTCGGTAAGGATTAACACCTATAGCAATAAGATATGCAATCTTGTAAGTAAGTACACGCGTTTTTCCCGATCCCGCTCCTGCAACAACAAGCTGTGGTCCAAGTATATATTCTACTGCTTCTCTCTGGGCAGGATTTAATTCGTTTAATAATTTTTCTATCACAAAACTTTTTTTTACAAAAATACAATTACATGTTAAGTGTTCAATTAAAGATTTCATTATTTTATTAACGCATTGTGAAAAAGTTTTCGAATCTGTTAAATTGTTAATAAAATTGCTAAATTTGCAATCGAAAAAAAAAATCAATATTTTTTCTAAACACATACAACGTTTTTTTTAAATATATTGTCATTGAAGTAGTTTAATAAAAATCATTTAAAATCCTTAATATGAAAACTAAAAAATTCTATGTTTTTATTACTTTCATGCTTGGAGTTACTTATTGTTTCGCACAAAACGCAAATGATAAACTTCTCGTAAAGTACAGTGATCAAGCTATTACTGACATGAAAGTTCAAGATCCTGAAGGCTACAATTTTCTGGAATATTTTGTTTCGGAAGCATGTTATGTAATTGATATGCCCGAAAAGCGTATTGATTTTACCGAACTTCAGAGAATAGATCCTTTAACTGGTGAATTATCAGCGAATCAGGAAATTACTGAAGAAGATTTGGACAATTTTAATCCGCTGGAGTATAATATCGAGTATCTGACTGACCAGAGTAGATATTATGCTGCTGGAAATACAGGTAAAATTGTAGTTGTTCCATCGTACTATACGATAAAGAATGCTGCTGAGAACAAAGAAAGAGTTAGTAAACTTAAATAAACAGACATATGAAAAAGTTATTTGCAATACTGATATTTACCATAGTTTCAATCTATGGATTTAGTCAGTTCAATATGGTTACCAATAATGGTCAATCTGTTACAACTTGTTCAAATACTATGACTCCTGGTTCATACACAGTTGGACAGACTTATACATTAACGGTTTGTTCAAACGATCCAATTAACAGACATATGACACTTTTTATTTCTAGTGGTTATTTATTCCCTGCAGGAACGTCATTGTGTGTTTATGATGGGACTTCGATTGCTGCGCCTTTGCTAGTTTGTTTTAATAATACAACAGTTGGAGGTACTATTGCAGTTCAAGCAACAAATATGAATGAGAGCGGATGTTTGCATTTTGTTTTTACTGCTGGTGCTTCTGGAGCCATTTGGAATGGAACGTTTTCTTGTAGCTTTATTTGCCAACCTCGTCAGGTTGATATAATTTCTGCCTCTCCTGCAATTCAGGGAGACGGTTATATCAATGTTTGCTGGGATGAAGATGCAAACGCGTCGATGCCAGTTACTTTTAATGCACAAGGTACATATCCTTCAACTGGTTACACATGTGATGATGCTAGTAATACTTTTTATTGGAATTTCCAAGACGGAACTCCAATTGTTAGTGGATTAGGTATGACTACTGTTAATCATACATTTCCTGCACGCCAAGGTTATACTGTGATTGTAACTATTGAAGACTCTCAGGGTTGTGAGAATACTAATGCTGTGACGCAGAGAGTGAGAGTTTCTAGAGCTCCTGTATGGAATACAACCACTACTGCAACCGACCCTGATGAAATATGCATGGGAGAAAATGTAAACTTTTGTGGTTACTATTCTGCTACCCAATGGTCAAGTGCGATTATTCCAGCTAACGGTCAGATGGTGTGTGTGCCAGATAATCCACCACTATGCTATAGCTCTTCATTACTTCAAAATGCTTTCGAACCAGATCAACACTTAAATCCTATAAATGATCTTCTAGGAATTCACATGAACCTTGCACATGCATATCTCGGTGACCTTACATTCTATATTCAATGCCCAAACGGGCAAGAAGTCCAGTTTGGTGCTCAAGGCGGCGGCGGATGTTATCTTGGCAATCCAGGATCTAACCATGAAAATTGCAATGATGATACAGGGATGTGGTATAACATTACTCCAACAGCTTCTCAAACCATGCAGGCAGCAGCTGCTGGTCAGACTACTTTACCTTCAGGTAATTATGCTTCTTATCAAAGTCTTGCTGGATTAATTGGTTGTCCTCTCAACGGTCTTTGGACAATAAGAATTTGTGATAACTGGTCGATTGATGCAGGAACAATTTTTGGTTGGTGGATTGAATTTAATCCAGCCTTGTATCCAGAAATATGGAGTTACACACAGTCTTATACTCCAACAATATGGGAAGGACTTTATGGTTCTCAAATAACACCTCCTGGAAATACAAACTGTGCTTCGGGTACATACATTACTACTGGAACACCAACTGTTAATTCATTGCAGCCATTTATTTTTACAATTACCGATAACTTTGGCTGCGAACACGATACTTCATTATATGTAACTGTACGTCATCAGTTAGATCCGAACTGTTGCGTAATTCCATCTGTAGATGCAGGGGCAGATGCAGCAGTATGTGCTCTTACGTACTCGTTAACAGCATCTTCATTTGAATTTCCAGGCAATACAGGCTATTGGGAATTAGTATCAGGACCAGGTACCGCATCTTTCTCGAACTCAACCAGTCCAACAACCAACGTAACAGTATCTATGTATGGCACTTATGTATTTGAGTTTAACGAATTGCATAATAACAATCCGGGCTGTGCGAGCAACGATGTAGTTTCGATAACCTTTAATGATACGTTTGATCCAACGATGACAGATGTAGATAATATTTGTGTTGGTTCAGCACCATTTATGTTGCAGATGGTAGATTTTGGCACATTATCGATAAACATCAATCCATCCTTGTTAAATACAACAACAGGGCAGTTTGATCCATCAATACCAGGCACTTACACAATTACTAATACAGTACAAGATCCATGTACCGGCGGTCCATTGTCGGATGCAGTAACCTTTACGGTTTATGATGCAATAAGTGTAGAGAATTTGAATGAATATTGTGGTCCTTTAGGAACTCCGACATATTTTTATGTAGAGTTTGATGTAGAGGGTTCACAAGGAAATCCATTTACTGGCTATCTTGTAAATGGTATATCACAAGCTAATCCTCATTATACAGCGACAATA
>JAQVGK010000166.1 GCA_028696755.1 Bacteroidales bacterium
AATAATATCTCTTTCTTTTGGAATCGTTTTGGAGGCAATGCAAACGTCGGTAAAAATTATGAAAATGTAATTTCTGTTTTTGGTTGCCTTTTCAACGTTTCCATAACCATTAAAAAGTGTCTAAAGTGCCTAAAGTGCCTAGAATTAAAAAGGATTGTGCAGGACAATAGACTTTGCAGTGCCGACTATAGGAGAATTTTTTCATACTGTATCGGAGGCAATGCAAACGTCAATAAAAAATCCCGATAGAGCCTATAGAACTTTAGCAGATAATTAAGGCAGAACCAATTTTAAATCACCCCACCAACACAAAAACCATTTGAATTTTCTTTTCAGGATTTTCTGCGGCAAATTTCTTTAAGGCTTTGATATTTCTTCTAAAAAATCTATCCATCAGTTTAGGACTCCAGTAATAGAAAATCACATATTCCGCATTTTCATCAGTTGTAAAAGTGCTTGAATTATCAAAGGTTTTTAGCATTGTTAATTTTTCTGTAAGGGAATAGAGATAAATGGTATCGTTAAAATCACCAATTCCCCTTATAATTCTATTTCCAGCAGCCCGCTTAAAAGAATAATTCCCATTAAAATAATCTTCAACATCCTGTAAATCCGACGAAAAACATCCAAAATAATAAACCGAATCAGGTTCCGAAACATCGTAAATAAAACCTCTTGGGAAGAGTTGCACAACTTCGGAAGAAATTGCCAGGTCGGAGTTTTCGAGACCCAATCTTTTCATTTCGCGTTGGATTTGGGATTGGGCTTGGGAGAATCCTGCCAAGAAGAGAAAAAAACAAAATAATATTAAGTATCTATTCATTCATGAACATAATTTACACAAGATTAACAATCGCTTATTGCATCTGCATTGTCGTCAGATTCTACGGATACTAAAAGGTCTAGCACTGACTTATTTGACAATCAACTCTACAAACTCTCTAACAGCACCTTCGCCACCTTTTTTGTCCAGATGAATTATTCCCGGAATATCTTTTATTTTACGGACTGAATTTGCTGGACAGGCAGCTAAACCGACTTTAGATAGTAAATCAAAATCATTGATATCATCACCTATATATGCAACTTCGTCAAAACTGATTCCCATTTCACGTCTTAGCTTGTCAATAGTTTCGAGCTTGTTTGTTTGTCCATGAAAATCATAATCTAGTTTTAGCTTGCGAGCTCGTGCACGATTTAGTTCTCGGTCTTCCATTGTTATTATACCCACCTTCACACCTCTTTCTTGTAAAAGCTTAAATCCCATTCCATCGTAGGTACAAAACTTTTTAAGCTCGTCACCTTTTTCGGAATAATACATGCCAGCATCAGTTAGAACGCCATCAACATCCGACATAAATAGTTTGATGGTCAAGTTACTTTTGATAGTAGTGTTTTGCTCAGCTAACAGAATCTCTACCATTTTCCAGTCTGTAGGCTCGTCAATCTCTATTGCAGTATTTTCAGGCATTTCGTAAATTTCTATATTGCCTGATAACCTGTTTTTATCTCTTTTTATATTCGCGACAGAATTTACATAGAATGCTCCATTTTCCATGAACATTCCCTCGAAATCCTGACGACGAGGTCTTTTTCTATAATCGTAGTTTACTGGTTGTCCATTTTTGTTCCAGAAAAATCGCTTTGTTTTTACACAAGTTAGCAATGAATCTTTTCCAGAATAAGCAAATTGGCGTAAAGCATTGTCAAAATCTGCAGATTGCGTAAGTGGCGAGGTTACCTGTGCCAAAACAAACAGATCGCTATCGTTTGGATTTTCAAAATCGAGATATTCTAACATTACCGATTCGGTAGATGATGTATCTGTCGCATTTTCAGCTTTGCGCTTATAGATTTCTAGCTTTTGAAAACCAAATCCTTTAGCAATATCAGCATACGAATCCGAATCAGTAGCAAGAATGATTTTGTTAACTTCGGATGCATGTTCGAGTGCATTTAAAACCCAATAGAACATGGGTTTACCATTAAGCATCCTGATATTTTTATCCTTGATTGACTTACTGCCACTGCGAACCGGAACAAATGCTATTACACTCATTTTTTTCTGAATTTAAGTTTGTCTCTTTGAATCTGTTCAACTTCGAGAATTTCGGATCTTTTATAAGTTAAAGATTTATATGCCGCATTTAGGTCACGAACCAATTTGGTCATGCCGGGAGCTTCTAGTGATGCCGCGTGATCTGTTCCTTTCCACGTTCTATCTCTAGTAAAATGTCTCTCAATCCAAGTTGCACCAAGCGTATAGGCTGCAATGTCAATTGCAATTCCGAGATGATGACCACTAAATCCGAACTCCTTAACTCTACCACTATATTGTTCTTTAATGCGGTCGATTTCGAGCATTGAAACATCTTCAAAAGCAACAGGATATCCTGATGTGCAAGAAAACATTACAAGTCTATCTTTTGCAACTCCAGTTTTCTCAAATAAAGAAATAAGCTTTTCCTCTTCATCATGAGTGGTCATTCCAAGTGAAACTTGTATTAAACCATTGAAATTATCTCTTAAATATTCGAGCATTTCGTAATGATTGTTGCAAGCAGATGGAATTTTGATAAAATCAGGGTTCAAAGCAGCAATTTCTTTCGCAGAGGTTAAATCCCAAACCGAGGTGGCATAGCCTATTCCATTTTTATCGCAAAACTCTTTTAACTCGGCATGCTGTGCTGCGGTAAACTCAAGAAACTCACGATGTTCTCCATAAGTTTTGCCATACGCATGCATTTCGTTCGGATGTGGCGCATAATACTGCTCTTCGGTTAACAACTCGCGTGGATTACGCTTCTGAAATTTTGCATAATCGGCTCCACACTGCTTGGCAAGTAGAATCAATTCCTTAGCAATTTCAAAATCACCCTTATGATTACATCCTATTTCGGCAATAACTTTTGGCTTACTGTATGTTTTCATTTTATAAGTATTATCTAATTTATAATTCATTAATGCTACACCTTTCGAAAGCATCAATATATGAGCCTGGCGTAGAGTTGAGTATTTTCACTTCTTTATAATCAGCATATTTTTTTAAAATATGATAGCTTTCAAATGCGAGACTCATAGTGCTTAGAATTTCGTGCAATTTCATATAACGTTGGCCAGCATAATCAAATTGTTTTGATTCTTTTTCTTTATCGTAAAAATGCTGATTAAAAAACAAGGTTCGGTTATTCTCATCTACATGCAATTCACGAAGCCACGAATGATCTGCACCAGCCAAGACAATTTGCTTGCATCCTAATCTGATTGCAGTAAAAATAGCAGGAATCATCACATTGTGAGGCCTTGGCATTCCTTGGGCTTTATCAAAACAACGAATAGTAAATCTCTCAAAGCCTTCTATTGGAGTAAGATTCATGTAAATAATTTCGATATTTTGATTATGACTCAGAATCTTCTGCCATCGTTGGTGTTTTTTTGCCTCAGCAGTGATGAAAAACTTTAGCGGCCAGTCGGTTCTATCTGCCAATGCATTAAGTAATCGATTCGAAGCATCAACAAAATGAGGCATTACATCATCAAGAAATAAGTCAAAAGCAATGGCAATATAATACTTTGGTTTTAACTCTGTGTAATAATCAGTTATACCAAAATGATTTACACATAACAAATTGTAAGAATCAAGTTTGTGTCTATTTTCCTCAATAAATGGTTTTAGACTAGGTCCATTACCAAGAATCAAAATATCCTTATTACTCGCGTCTATTTTTCGATACGATGTAACTTTCTTCGACATAATAGCAATCCTAAAGACACTGGAAATACTCTTTCCCAGCAAATTGAAACCCTTTTTAATTTTTAAAATTGCCCTTAGCATCGGATAAAATTATTTCACAAATATAAAATATTTTAAGCATAAAACATTGAATTCTAAAACACGAATTGCATCATCATTCATTGTCATATTCATTTTGCAACTTTTTATTAAAACTTACGTTAAAGATTTTGTAGAATTTTAAGAAGGATTAGAGAGATAAAAAAATGAAAAGCATCAAGGGTGAAGATATATTTGGCTTGTGTTGCAAAGACTATATGGCAGGTGACAAAAAAGCAAAAATCACAGTAAATTCTGATATTGCCGAAACAGATTATTTGCCGGCTTCGTACTTATTTCGTGGATTTGAGCAAATGCCTGAGCATGAGCAAAAAGCGTTGCTGCAGGCAAGAGGTGATATTTTAGATATTGGAGCATGTGCAGGTTCACATTCTTTGTATTTACAAGGACTTGGCTATAGTGTGACATCCCTAGATATTTCGCCAGGCTGTTGCGAAGTAATGAAGGAACGTGGATTAAAAGATGTAGTTTGTGCTGATATTTTCGAATACTCCGGAAAAACTTTTGATTCAATTTTACTTTTGATGAATGGAATTGGAATTGCTGGAACTCTTCCACAACTCCCTGCACTGCTCGATCAACTTCGCACACTACTAAATCCTGGTGGAAAAATAATATTTGACTCATCCGATTTGCAGTATCTTTATTTGGAGGAAGATGGTAGTATTAGCATTCCACTTACCGAAAGATATTACGGAGAGATGGTTTATAATCTTTCATACAAAAAAATGAAATCAGGAAAATTTAATTGGTTTTTTATAGACCCATACACTATTGAGGCTGTTGCAAACGAGGTTAATTTTAAAATGCAGTTTTTAGCTCAGGGACCACATTACGACTATGTAGCTTGTCTGTATTAAAAATTGCCAATCAATCATGAAAGAGAATGAGTTCCGCCCGGGGCTCATTTTTTTTACAACTCCCTCAAAAACGCATCAACCGCTTCTTCTTTGGTTGCCCACGAGCAAACCAATCGAGCAACGGAGCTGCTTGTGTCGTATTTTGTCCAGATGTAAAAACCGAAGTTTTGAGCTAACCTATCTGCAACTGCGTCAGGAAAAATTGGGAAAATCTGGTTTGATTGTGGCTCACAGAAAAAGCTATATCCTTTGGTTTTGATTCCATCGGCAAGTTTCATTGCCATTTTGTTTGCATGTTCTGCAAGTTTAAAATATAGTTTGTCGGTAAAAAGCACATCGAACTGAATTCCAGTAAGGCGACCTTTTGCTCCGAGCGCTCCTTTTTGCTTCATATTATAACGAAAATATGGCTTAAGTACTGAATTAACAATAACCACAGCCTCTCCGTTTAAAGCACCATTTTTTGTTCCGCCAATGTAAAATGCATCAGCAAATTGTGCTAACTCTTCAAATTTAATATCGCATAGACTCGAAGCCATTGCAGCTCCTAAGCGCGCGCCATCGATATATAGAAGCAAGTTGTTCTTTTTACAAACTTCCGAAATTGCCTTTAACTCAGCTTTGGTGTAAATTGTCCCCAACTCGGTTGACATCGAGATAAAAACCAAACGTGGAACAACCATGTGCTCATCGTAGTGAAAGTCAACAGCATATTGAATTTGCTCAGGATTTAGTTTCCCATCAATGCCCTGGTAAGTATTTATTTTGTGACCTGTAAACTCAATTGCACCAGCCTCGTGTACTTCGATGTGAGCAGTTTGAGCCGCAATTACTGATTCGTACGGCTTTAAAAATGCACCTATGCAAAGCATATTTGCCTGAGTGCCTCCCATTACAAAATGAATATCAGCATCGGGACAGTTCAGCTCTTTACGAATTTTCTCTGCTGCTAAAATACTGTATTTATCTTCGCCGTAACCATCGAGTTGTTCGAAGTTTGTATCGGTTAAGGCCTTTAAAATTGCTGGATGTGCACCCTCGCTATAATCGTTGCGGAAACTGTATTGCATAATTAGTTTTTTGCAAAATTAAAAATATTTGCAGAAAAACCTTGCTACACAATAATTTAAAAGTGATTTTTAAAAAGTTAAACTTTCTGTTTTATAAATCCTTGTTATATCTAATAAATTTTGAGGTAAATTATTTTTAGCAATTTCCCATATCATTTCATAATCCAATCCAAAGTACTCATGCGCAATTAGATTTCTCAAACCATACATTTTTTTCCATGGAACTTCGGGATATTTTTGCTGTATTTCAGTTGGTATCTTTTGTGATGCTTCGCCAATAATTTCGAAATTACGCACAACAGCATCTACAACCATGTACGAGACTTTAAATTTTGTAAAATCTAATCCCGAAAGATATTCTTCAATTCTTTGCATAGACAACACCATATCTTCTAAGTAAAGTAAGTAATCTCTCTTTATTGGATTCATACAAATTTAACACTTTGTAAAATTATTTGTCTTAATTGCTCTTTAAGCGCCTTTTCTGAAACTAAATCAACCTTTATATTTAACTCATTCTCTAAAAACTCTTGCAAATCAAAAAACTCCCATCCTACTGGTTTTTTAAACGAAACCAAAATATCAATATCAGAGTTTAAAGTTTGTTCATTTCTAGAGTATGAGCCGAAATAGCCAATTCGATCCACAGAGAATTTTTGCGATAGAACAGGTTTTAACTGTTTTAATTTTTCTGCTATTTCGGTGCTTTTCATCATGTTTCAAAAATAACAAAAAAAAAGCTTTAACGCAAATGATTTTGATGATTGCTAAAAACAACTAAACGAAATTAGGTTTGAAATTAGGGTATCTTATCAATTTCATTAAACCATTTATAACGCCAAATCAACGATTTGTAAACCTTTCAAATTCACAATTTTTATCAATCATATAGCGAAATGTTGCGTGAGTTTTTGCGTGAATAGAGTTTCCAAGATGTTTATAAAGCTTATTCACTGTTGGGTTATAGTCTCCAACCCACGACATTTCGAGCTCTTTTACTCCAGCTTTTTTAAGACTTTCGGTCATTTGCCAATAAAGCGCAGCAGTAACGCCACTTTTATGAAAATCTGGATTTATTCCAAAAACTAAAAGACGCGCACGGTCAACTTTTTTTATTGATGTAACGAGTTTGAGTTTATTAAAAAGATTTAGTTTTCCTTTAAAAGGCTTAATAATTCGGTTAAGATCGGGCAAGCAAACTTCCATTCCAATAGGATAGCCGTCTTTGTAAACAAACCATATAAAGTTAGGATTTACAATTGGTTTTAAATCTGCGAACATTTTTACAAACTCGCTTCGGTCAACTTTAACATATCCAGCATGAAAAACCGACCAAACATCGTTAAAAACCGTTGTAATATCATCAATAAATTTATCGGCATTTTTAAAATCTAGTGGAGCAAAACTAAATTCGCCCGAATCAACAACGTGCTTAGCAAAGGCAACGTGTCGGTCGGGAAAAGGTTTTGTAAGATCAACATGATAAGAATATTGTTCGAAATAAATTTGAAAACCGTAATTCTCAAGAAGTTGTCGATAATAAGATTTATTGTATGGCATTCCAAAACCTTGTGGCATATACCCGTCAATAGGCACACCCCAATTATTAAAATGTTCGGCCGGAACAGTATGCGCATCAACAACTTGCATTCCTTCCGCTTTAAGCCAATCAATTGCTGCATC
>JAQVGK010000001.1 GCA_028696755.1 Bacteroidales bacterium
GATACATTTATAGTAATGCCTAAAAGCAACGTAGCTAATAATTGGATTATTTTTCTCATACTGTTTTACTGTCGGTTATTTATTTTTGATTAATTATTATGTAATAAAATTCAAGCTAAAACTCTATTTTACAACTGGATATATTTTCATTACATAACCTCCTCCAGGAGCCATACTTATTTTCAATTTTCTTTCTTTGCCTATTTGAATAATTTCTTTTTTATAATCACTTGCCTTTTTATCCGCATTCAAACCATCTTTGAATACCTCAGCAGCATAATTACCTGTTTGTAAGAAAGATAAATCCACCTCTAATGTTCGGGCATCCCAATTTGTCAGTGCACCAAGATACCAGTTCTCTGCTTTCTGACGTGCCATTACAATATACTCTCCGAGCTTGCCATCAACTGCAACAGTATTATCCCAAATAGTTGGTACAGAAGTAATGAAATTTGTACATTCCTGTTCTTTTTCGTAACTTGTAGGACTATCGCACAGCATATTCAAGGGAGACTCAAATATCACATAGGTAGCCAATTGCCGACAGCGTGTTCCCTGACTCATGGGTTCACTGAATACCGGTCTGAAATTATCTTTTGTCGAGTTTCTCATAGCTCCCTGAGTATAATCCATTGGTCCGGCAATCTGACGGATAAACGGAACGGTAACATCGTACGTTACCTGATCAACAGTCGTTGGAAATTTTAATTGCTCCAAACCATGAACAGCTTCAAAATTTATCACATTCGGATAAGTTCGATTTAGTCCGGTTGGTTTATAAGTTCCGTGAAAATCGATAAGTAGTTTGTATTTAGCAGCTATTTCCGCCACACGGGTGTGAAATTCAACCATGGGCTGATCATCTCGATCCATAAAGTCTATTTTAAAACCTTTAATTCCCAGTTCAGAGTAATGTTTGCACACGCCTTCTATGTTTTTATTGAAACTAATGTACCCAGCCCATAAAATTAGCCCAACATTTCTTTCTGTAGCATAGGTTATTAAATCTTTCAAATCAATTTCCGGTACAACTTGAAACAAATCATTAGGACCTCTTACCGACCAACCATCGTCAAGAATGACATATTCAATTTTATTGCGAGATGCAAAATCTATATAATACTTATATGTTTCATTATTTATACCTGTTTTAAAATCTACTCCGGATAAGTTCAAATCGTTCCACCAGTCCCATGCTACTTTTCCCGGCTTAATCCAACTGACATCATTAACTTTAGAGGGTGAAGCTAATTTATACACAATGTCATTATCGGCTAATTCTTTATCATTATTTACCACTATTACTATTCGCCACGGAAACGATTTGTTTCCTCTGCATTCGGCAATATGATTTTTGCGCTCAACGACCTTCATTTGCACAATGTTATATTTGCTTTGAGCCTCTTTTAACGGGTAAGGTGCAAATTTCCCTTTTAATGTTACGGATTGATTAGGGTTATATAAAAACATTCCCGGATAATTATTCAGATCGGATTCCGCTATTACAATTTTCTTACTTTTATTTCTGTTTA
Organism: Bacteroidales bacterium; assembly: GCA_028696755.1. Next base: position 1,533 of record JAQVGK010000001.1, read on the forward strand.
CAACAATCGGAGAAAAAGCCAATCTTGCTTTATCCCATTGATTTAAAGTTATATCAGAATATACATTCTCGAAACTGTTGAAGAATTGTCCTTCATAGGTTTTGGCATTATTTCTAACATAAGGAATATAAGCATTACTATTATAACCAAGATTGAATTCGGCTTCTTCATCTATAACCAAGAAATCTTTTTTTTCAGTAGAGATAAACCTGTAAGCCATACCTTCATTATAAGCCCTGAAAACTAATTCGAAGTTTTCCTTAAATATCAATCGAAGTTCATTATAGTTGTCTTTTATTTGAGAACGTTTATAAAATGGAGATTGTATTGTATTGCTGACACAAGTTCTTTTTGTTCCCTTTATTGTTGGTTTATATCCGAATATTTTATTCTCAAGTTTCATTGAAATAAACGAAGGAGAAATGACTGTATCGGCCTCAGATTGTATAGTATAACTTACTCTGTTTCCAATTGAAATTTCAACTCTCAGTTTTTCATCCGGAGAGATCAGAATGTGTTTTTTTTGTGCATTAGCTGAGAAAATGGAAATTGTAAGCACTAAAAATATAAATGTCTTTTTCATACTTTATTTAAAAATTCAATGATTAATTAGCTTTGTCAGTCATTTCGAAAACAAGATTTCCTCCATTCATAATATCTGAATGATGTATTCTGAAATCATTTATTTTTTTACCGTTAAAGGTAACTGACTTCACGTATTTATTATTTTTATTCAGGTTCTTTGCAGTCATTATAAACACTTTATTGCTTGGGAGTTTTATAGATGCTTTACGAACCTGAGGGGCACCCAAAATATACTCTCCTCCTACCGGATTTACTGGATAAAAACCCATGGCAGAAAAAATATACCAGGCCGACATTTGTCCACAGTCATCATTCCCGCACAAACCGTTTGGGGCAGGCAAATAGAAACGATCAAAAATTTCTCTAATCAATTCCTGAGTCTTATCAGACTTACCAACAAAATTATACAGATATGCAACATGATGACTTGGTTCGTTGCCGTGGGCATATTGGCCAATTAATCCGGTCACATCAAGTACTTTTTTTGTTTCTGATGATTGTAGATAAAACAAGGAATCTAATTTATTTTTAAAATAAGTTTTACCACCCATCAAGTTTATTAAACCTTCAATATCGTGCTGCACATGAAAAGTATATTGCCACGCATTGCCTTCGGTATAATCTCCGCCATGAGAGCTATCATGCGAGAGTGAGAATGAATTGAATGGTGTGCGCCAATTGCCTTTTGAGTCTTTTCCGCGCATCATTCCAGTTTGATTATCAAATAGGTTTTTATAATATCCTGCTCGTTTCATAAAGAAATCGCAATCTTCTTTTTTGCCCAATTTTTGAGCCATAAGTGCAGCACAGTAATCATCGTAACCACTTTCCAAAGTTCTTGATACTGATTCGTTTTTAATAATATCGAATGGATAATAACCAAACTTATCATATACTTCCCAATCTGATTTTTGGTGATTTGTTGTCAAGGAGGCTTTAATCGCTGTAAATAATTTCTCGCCATCTACAGTGGTAAGTCCCTTCAAATAAGCATCTACCACAACAGGTATCGCATGATTCCCTATCATGCAATAGTTTTCTTTCCCCCAAAGTGTCCATATTGGAAGAAATCCCTTAATATCGGCATGAGCAAGCATACTGTTTACAAAATCATTCACTTTTTCAGGTGCGATAAGTGTATATAGCGGATGGGCTGCCCTGTAAGTGTCCCAGAGGGAAAATGTTGAATAATAATTTCCGGTGACGGATGTGAATACACTATCGTTTGCACCACGGTACATTCCATCTACATCAGCTATATTATTTGGTTGTATAAACAAATGATACATCGATGTATAAAAATTTATCTTTTGATTATTTGTCCCATTTATATTAACGGCGGACAATAAATCATTCCATTCCTTATTAGCAGCAGACCTCACCGATTCAAAATCCCAATTTGGATTTTCTTTTTCGATAGATTTCATTGCACCTTCAATGCTGACAGTTGAAATAGCTACTTTTGCTTGTACCGATTTACTTCCGCTTAAATCAAACTCCAACACGAAACGTTTTGCTTTTTCTCCTTCTAATGGAGTTAATGCCTTTTTGACCTTATATGGAGAATCAAATTTAATTACATAATAGATATTGCGGCTTACCCAACCTCTGGAGCGATTATAACCAACAATGGTCTTATTGTCCAGCATCTCTACCTTAGCATCAATCATTCTGTATTGCAAATCTTTCTTCGAATTCACCAATCCATTTTGTAAATCAATCAACATATATGCTTCTCCAGCTTGATAGTAGGTATATTTATGAAATGCGGTATGCCCGGTTGCAGTTAGTTCCACATCGATATTCATATCCAAAAGATTTACAAAATAATAGCCCGGTTTTGCTGTCTGGGTTTTCCAGTTATATCGACAGGAAAATGTCTCATCGGGAAGTTTATCGTTAAATGGCAACATACGAATATCTCCTAAATCAGGGACACCTGTTCCATTTAGATGAGTCTGCGAAAAACCAATAATTTGATTGTCATCGTAATTAAAACCTGAGCAATAACGCCAGGAACCATTGCCACTTTCGGGGCTCACTTGTATCAATCCAAAGGGAATGCAAGCTCCGGGAAAGGTATGTCCATTATCGGCATTTCCAATAAATGGGTTCACATATTGCGTGTAGTTTGTTGTTTTTTTGCTGCAAATAGCAGGCAGCCCCACACTACTTAACACAAGCAGTAACAACACAATTCTAAAATCCTTCATGCGATTCTTTTATTTTAAATTTATTGGTACTACAATAATTCAAACTCGGTTTTCTTTACACTCTCTGAATCCGAGCCTATGAACAACTGAAATTTACCGGGTTCGGAGATATATTGCTTATCATTGTTCCAAAAACGAAGGTCTTCTTCTTTTATATCAAACTTTACTTCTTTTTCTTCTCCCGGTGCCAATTCCACTTTTTGGAAATGTTTTAATTCTTTTACGGGACGTGAACTGGAAGCAACAAAGTCTCTGATATAAAGTTGCACTGTTTCAACACCTTTGTACTTACCCGTATTCTTTACCTTCACAGTTGCATTCAGGATTCCGTTATAAGTTAATTGTGTCGCTCCTAATTTTATTTCTGAATACTCGAACGTAGTATAAGATAATCCGAAGCCAAATGGATATAATGGTTGATTAGAAATGTCTATGTAGCGAGTAGTAAATATCTTTTCTGGAGTAGTTTCTGCTGGTCTCCCTGTATTTTTATGATTATAGAAAATAGGAACTTGTCCCACTGAGCGTGGGAATGAGACCGTTAGTTTTCCTTGTGGATTAAACTTTCCGAATAAAACATCTACTAGCGCATTCCCAGCCTCATTTCCTGGAAACCATGCTTCCAATATGGCATCCATATTTTCGGCCTCCCAAGGAATAGATAAAGGGCGACCGTTGAATAAAATCAGAACTATTGGTTTGTTGAGTTTTTTGAGCTCTTTGAGTAACTCTTTCTGAATATAGGGTAAGGAAATATCGCTTCTTGAAGATGCTTCGCCGCTTAGCTCTTTAGATTCTCCCATTGCAACTAGAATAACATCGCTTTTCGATGCGGCTCTTATTGCTGCTTTAAATCCGGAACGGTCGTCTCCTAGCACATCACATCCTTTTTCATATTTTATTTTTGTTGTACCTCCAAATCGCGTATTTAATGCGTCTAAGAATGTTACCATATCTTTAGGATCGCAACTTTTCGACCAGCTTCCGGGCATATCCTTTTTAGAATCTGCCAAAGGTCCGATGACCGCAATTGATTTCAAGTTTTCGGACAAAGGCAGTACCTGATTCTTATTTTTCAACAATACCATGGACTTACAAGCTGCTTCGCGGGTCAATTTAAGGTATTCCTTTTTTAAAATAATAGTATCTTCCCGTTGCTGATTGCAATAACGATAAGGATTGTCCATAACCCCTGTGAGATATTTCATTTTCAGTACTTTTCGAACAGAGTTCTCAATTTTCTCCACACTGATTTTTCCTTCTGAAACCAATTCTTTCATATGCTTGAGATAAGCGGACGACTCCATATCTACATCAAGTCCTGCATTAAAAGATTTGATAGTTGCATCCTTTCTGTCTTTAGCATATCCGTGCGTAGCTGTTTCTCGTACAGAACCCCAATCCGAGACAACAAAACCATCAAATTTCCATTCGTTTCGCAAAATATCAGTCATTAAATAGGAGGAAGCTGAAGTAGGGATGCCGTTTAACTCATGATAACCTGCCATCAGCGTACTTACACCGCTTTCAACGGCAGCTTTAAATGGTGGTAAATAGATATTACGCAACGTAGCATCACTTATATCTGCTGTATTATAATCACGGCCATCAATTGTAGCTCCGTAAGCAGCAAAATGTTTAGCACAGGCCATTACTGAACCCATTTCTTTCAAATCAGTACCTTGATAGCCTTCAACTTTTGCTTTGGCAATAAGAGAAACTAAATAAGGGTCTTCGCCTCCACCTTCCATAATACGTCCCCATCTGGCATCGTGACAAACATCCACCATGGGTGCAAATGTCCAGTGAATTCCCATAGCAGAAGCTTCATCGGCCGAAGCTTTCGCTGTACGTTTCATCAAATCCAAATCCCAACTAGCTGATTCGCCAAGCGGTATAGGAAAAATAGTCCGGTAACCATGTATAACGTCAAAACCTATCAATAGCGGTATTTTCAAGCGCGATTCTTCAACAGCAATACGCTGGATTTCACGAGTTCTTTTTGCACCAACAATATTAAAGACCATACCAACTTCACCCCTGCGAATCGCATCTTCATCATTTTCCCGCATGGTAATGGGACCTGTGGGATTCATCCTTCCCGCATACAGATTTAATTGACCAATTTTTTCGTCTAAAGTCATAAGACGGAGAATTGAATCAATTTTTTGATCAATGTTATTATGTTGTGCTGCTACGTGAATACAAAAAGAAGAGATTAAAAGTGCAGCTAAAATTCGAGTCTGTTTCATATCTATATTTTTACCAATTATCAGTTCTAAATGGGGCTACAGGCAATCCGTAACGGTCGAAAAGGGACGCTTTTGAATAATTATGAAAAGCGTAACGGACAGCGACCGGGTTCAATAACTTGTCACTCCAGACAGTAAGTTGTTTGTTCTTTAAATCAATTATTGCTTGGGCAGGGTAGAAAATTTTGTCCTCGCCTGCGATTTCAAAAGATTCAAGAGACTGATTAATTGGATGCGGATATACTTTAGCATTCAACTTTTCAAACTCAATATAAGCTTTGCCCTCTTTTACTTCCATCGATTTGTATATAAGTGTTTGATATCCGATATTACTTATCCCATAGTCCTTAGCAAGAGCCCAATATGTCAGTCGCTTACCTACGTCTTCCTTATTAGCAGGATGGATAAAATCGCGACTTCCAATATCTATCGTTGATACCATTCCCGAATTTGGTATCGCTTTCATAAGCTTTTGCTGCATTTCGCGAAAATATGCGGCTGATAAACCCTCTGGATTGTCATAAGCATAGGGTGCTATTTCAACAGCGTAGAAAGAGAAATCCACGCCCCACCTATTACGATAATCTTTTACCATTGCAGGTAACATTTTGGAGTATTCTTCAGCATTATGTCTGTTACTCTCACCCTGATACCAAAGCATTCCTTTAATTTTAAAATTTGTCAAAGGCGCTACCTTTGAGTTGAAAAGCACGCAAGGTTGTTGTTGAATGGGTTTAGAAATTTCTTTGTCGTCGTGAAGGTGTAATAGATTCAGATTGAAAGATTTTGCAGTTTCTTCGCTCAGCCAAGATTCTACATTTGATCCGCCCCAAGATGACACAACAATTCCAATGGGAATATTTAGAGTCTTTTGAAGGTGTTTTGCGAAATAATATGCTGTAGCGCTAACCGAAGCAACATTTTTAGGAGTATTCAAAAGCCATTGCCCTTTACAATCTTCCTGTGGTTTTTTATTGTATTGTCGAGACCAACCGTTTTCATCAAAATCGGTGGAGAATATCCTGAGAGGTATTGATTCATTCGCACTTGCAATTACTTCACCCGATCCTGATATTGGTTCAAATTCAAATCCTTTCATAGGCATTTCCATATTGGATTGACCGGAACAAAACCATACTTCACCAATCAATATGTTTTTTAACGCCAATTCTTCTCCATCAGTAATCTTTATTACGTATGACCCTCCGGCAACAGGTGTTGCGATATTTATTAACCAATTCCCTACCGAATCACTCTTTGTTGAATACGTTTCCTTAGTCCATGACGGAGAAACTTTTACTTTTTTATTTATGCTCGCTTTACCCCAAATTTTCACATCGGATTGTTGTTGTAAAATCATATTATCACCCAATATACTTGGTAATTTAATTTTAGCTTGCATCAATAATGGCAATACAACTAAACAAAATAATACTGTTGTTTTTTTCATTTGTAAATAATATAAGTCAAATTTGCTATTTAGTATTTAGTATCTTTATCTTCCCTGTATTTGTTAATACAAAAGGATCTATACCAGGATCAGTTTTATAGACTACATCTTTTAAAGTAGCATTATATACATTATCAAAATAAAACGCTGAACGAGAATCTTCACCTGTATATTGCAGATTTACATTTTCCAATGTTATATTTTGTACATTACGTATTAGGAAGCCCCAGCAAGGCAATAAGCGGGCGTTTGAAGGAGGTTGCTTTACTGATATCTTTTTTAATTGAGGATCTTTTTTCCCTACATATTGAATTGTGATGTCACGAAAAATCATATTTTCAAATACACCACCTTTCCAGCTTTCAACAGATAGTGCGGCAGTGTTTATCCTTGTGGCTTTTACTTTTTCCACTAAAATATCATTTCCGTTGTTTCCTTCATTAAGCACAAACATGAATGGATTATCAAGATTATCTATTTCCAAATCATGTATGTGTATATTCTTCAAGTCGCCTGGAGCTCCTCCCCAACCTCCAGGTTGTAGGAGTACAGCCGATAATGTGTTAGTACGCTTTTTCACCCCTGAAGTCAAGTGAGGGAATTTACCTGGACCAAAAAATTGGCAATATGAAATCTCCATACTATTGACAGGCATAATAACACGTATCCCATCGCAAGAAGAATTTATATTGCAATTTGTAATAACCATATTTTCCCAAAATCCACCAGCAATAGCATCATCACCTGTATAAAAATTACAGTTTCGGATGATGATATTTTTACCACCGCGTATATGGATTCCATCCCAACCTTCATTTATAGTCATATTTTGAAAGACAAAGTTCTCAATATCATACCCAAGGAAAGCATAATTTGCTGCGCGATTAATTGTGAAATTTGATAGCGTAATATTTCTTGATTCAGCAATAATCACTGTATGAGGACCTCTCATATTTTCTTCTCCAATTGGATTATACACATGATCGCCATCAATCATTCCCTCACCTGAAATCGTCACATTTTCAATACCAACACCCAGTACCAATGTTTTTATCCAATTTTTATCACTTGTGCTGTTTACATTACTTTTATTGTCATTACTTGTACTATTAAACTTATCGAGGTTTTTAGTTGGCACATAACTTTGATAAGCATTGATATCTGTAGTTCCTTTAATTACTGCACCTTTTTCCAAATGCAAATTCACATTGTTTTTTAAGAAAATTGTACCGGTAACAAAAACACCAGAAGGCACGATAACTGTACCTCCTCCTTGTTTTTCACAAGCCTCAATTGCGGCATTTATACAACTTGTATTAATTGCTTTTCCATTCCCTTTTGCCCCGAATTTTTGTATATCATAAGTTGTTGATGAAGGCGCAGAATATCCATAAGAGGAGGTGCCAATCAATATAAGTGTTATAAAATATTTTATTCTGACTTTATGTTGCATAAGTTGTAAATTTCCATTTGATTTATAATTTAACACTAATAATATGATAACCAAAAGAACTTATTTCATTTTCGAATCTTCTTTGATTTATACTTTTTAATCCCAATTGGAATGTATCGACTATTAGGTTGAACTTGTTTATTTTAGCTTGATTATTGAGCAAAACAACAAAAAGAGTTTGAGAGTCCTCACTCAAAGCAGTAACGTAATCTATATTAGGGTTATCAACAGTAATTAGACCTTTGCGAAGAATTAAATTTGCTTTTTGACCATCGATGGTTCCCGAAGCAAATCCCGTGACTTTGTGTGTTCCCACTTTCGGAGTCATAAATCCACGAGGGAAAACGACTCTGCTGTTCGAGCGCAACTCAGCTTCGGCAAGTAAATAATCGTAAATCCATCCTATTTGCCACCAAGCATGATGTGGAAAAAGTCCGGAACCAAAATCAAAGCGATTCCAGTAATAAGATGCAACTCCGGTATCCTTATTCACAAAAGCATCTTTACCCAAAGCTCCTAAACGAGCCATATCGCGAAAAATACTGTCCTTTGTGACAGAATATAATTTAAGGAAGTAGGCACAATGACTTGCAAGTAAAATAGGGCCTGCATTAACAGCAGATCCCATAGAGCCTCCATGCTCGAAACTAAGACCAACCTGACTCAATTGCCAGTCCTCGAATTCCTTTCCTTTTTTATATTTTATCTCCCGGCTTGGAATAGGGTGTGTATATATTGACGTTGTGTACATCTTAGCAGTTTCAATGGCTGCATTCAAATACTTTTGATTTTTTGTTATTTCATATAAGTCATACATCCCACCGGAAATCTGAATGGTAGCAAAGTCGTTTACAAATCTTGCATCTCCACAAACTCCTAAGAAAAAACCATTTTTAATCGACTTCTCAATCAACCAATCAGCCCCTTTTTCAGCAGCTGTAAGATATTTTTTATCTCCAAATAACTTATAAGCAATGACAAGTCCATAAAAAGTCGGACGATAATCGGTCAAATCCGTATAGATAGGCTTGTGTGTTGTTCTATCATAAGCAACCTCCCAACTTCCATCCGGCTTTTGCCATTTTAGTAATCGTTCAGCCCCATTTTTAAGTAATCTTTTAATCTCTTTGTTTTGAGGTTCAAAGAGTAAAATATTGCCCAGATCGGCCATAGTATAATAGGTAATTGCAATAGGTTCAAAATGATTACCCCATTCTTCGGTAAATTTCTTAGATTTAGCCAAATAATACTGACCCTGAACAGCCCCTTTAAAAAAACCTTTGTCAGATTGTTGCAATATCTTAAAATTTCTTATATCTGGTACTTTTTCGTTCTTCAACAATGAATCTTGACTCAACTTTGACAACATCCAAACAGCTCCTATGTCTGAATTTTTCATTGCATCATTATCTGCACCTAAAATCCCCGACATATAAGATTGAGCAATAATTTTCTTTCCTTTATATTCTTCAAAGTTCCATAACGCTTTTTCGTCATCTAATACATAATCATATAATTTAAGAAGTCGATTACTCAATGACTGCTTATTTTCTTTCAATTCAAATGAATAAGGCAGATTGTAAACATCGTATACGGCGTGTTTGTAAACGGTATACCAGTCAGAGTTTTGGAGAGTTATTCTTACTTTGAATTCAACAACTTCTCCTTTTTTCAGGTAGGATCCGTTCTCACCTAAAACAGGATGATAAGCCATTGGTGTCAACTCAGAATCATGATTCATGTGTGACAAAGCAATATTCCAAAGTTTCACATGCGTAACTTCATCTTTTTGATAGGGGTTTCTGTCCTGACCCGGTTCAGGAATTACGCCCAGAGTCAATCCGGATTGATTACTCATAATAGATGCCATCGTAGTAATTGTACTTTCACGACATAAAACAGGATAGTTGGGTAATCCTTGTGCATAAGCGTATGACAAAGGTAACGAATGCTGAATTTGATTACCCTGATAAAATCCCGGAACAAGTGCCCACACCAAGTCTTTCTCTTTTAGCGTGCTTATAGTGGGTGTAGGTAATGAATAATAACCATCTTTGGTTGCTGATAGGGAAATATTTAGAATGATATCAGATTGATATTTTTCATCAAATTTCCATGTTACCTTATATAATCCATACAAAGTCTGTTCTTCAAATGTAGCCACATTATCTACCACTCTGCCCAAAGTCGGCGAAAAGCGATAATAGCTTCCTGCCTTGTTCATGGGGACAGCAGAAACAGCCCTCTGGAAATCTGGTTTCACGTACTTGAATGTTGACTCTGGAAAATCAAGTGTATCAGCATTTTCTACAATTGCTAATGGCTTAATAGTTGGTTTCACAGTATCATAAAGCAGGCTATATTGCCCAGAAGGGTTACCAAAAGCTTTAAATCCTTCAGGAGTTTTTCCAGCGAACGAAACTAATACCCACTTTCCATCGCGATTCTCCCACTCTATATTTATTTTTCCATTTGAAAGCATTAAACTCTTTTGTGCGAACAAAGATATTGACCCTCCTACACACATAGCAGTAACCAATACTTTAAAACACAATTGCTTTATCACTATTATTTTTTTTTTCATTATTGTTTGATGGAAAATTCTATTACAATTACTTTCAATGCTAATAATTTATTGGTTAAGGATTGTTGGGGCTTTATTGCCACCAACCTCCTATAACCAAGAAACAACACAATATTTTTAATTTAAACATTAACTAAACAACTCCAGCTTTTAATTTAAGGTGATGTTTCTAAAATGAACAACCTTCATTGTTAATCATCTCCTTTATAAATTAGGCGTACCACAATTGGGGCATTGTAACCTAATCCGATAGCTCTTGCATTTCCTTTACCTGTTCCGGCATTAATTTCCACAGTTGCACATTGGCTTATACTATTTATCGCATAAGTCATATGCAATCCGTTAAGCAAACCGAATTCACCAATATATAAATTTCCAGGAGCTGCAACTCTATTTGTACCACTTGGCGCCATATTCATGCCCCAAAGATTCATCTTGCTTTCCACCAGAACTTTATCACTTATTTTCAGTGCGGGATATGCGGCAGGTGCTCTAAGGACTTCTAGATAATTACAAACTGTTAGCGCAGCATTCGCCAAATTTTTATAATCTTGTTCTTCTGGAACTCTCCATTTGGCTGGAGCAAGTAAACTTGGCCAAACTACAGATGTAGAATTGTCGCCAATCATTCTTACGCGATAAAACATTCCTACAGTCGCGCGTAATTCATCAGGTATTGCCGTTGAAGAACTAACCATAGCTTCAGCAGGTGTAAAGTATTGAGAATTCCAACTCATTTGACCTGTTGCATCATAAACGAGATCGTCCCCATTGTTCAGTTTTCGGGTTCTTAGATTTTCAGCCATCCATACCATTTCATCTGTACCATCGGCTGTTGGGATTACTGCCACCTTATAAGTAATAGATTCATCTCCACGAATATCCGTAAATACTTTTGTTCCGTACAACTTAAATTTCCGGGCAGAAACTGCCATAAATTTATCTCCGGCCTTAACATTCCAATAAATTGAGTTGCCCTTATATCTTTTCAAACCGGAAGTTGGATTCTCTATTATATTCTGAAATTGTTGTTGCGCAATTACTGTTGATGTTCCACTAACCGTAATGTCAATCAATGGATTCGACAAATCAGCTTTTGCACTTATAATCAATTGGTAACTATTAATATCTGTCATTGGTTCCCATGAAAATTTGAGTTGGGTTGAAAGGGAATCGTGATTAAGATTTATGATTGAGTCTTTAGCCGGGGTTAACGGTTGAGCCAAAAGCATTTTTAAAGTAAATGAATTTACTTCGGCTGTCGTTGGTTGCGATGATTTTCTGGATTTTACACTCCAGAATATTTTATTAGTAGAGCCAGTACTTAGACCTAATGATTTACCCAAATCATTCATTTCGGATGAACGAATCACATAAGGATTTGAATTGGTTTCGACGACAACCGGATCAGACAAATCTGAGTTTGTACTAAAGACCAGATTATAACTGGAAACAATGGTTGAATTTTCCCATGCAAATGTGACGGTTGATCGATTTTGTAAATCAACTATACTATCTTTTTGGGGAACGAGTAATTCAAGCTCAGATATGGTAAGTTTCGGAAATTCAACCTCATTCTTACACGATGATAAATTTAGTCCTATAAATAATATTGATAGGTATGATAGACATTTTTTCATTGCATTTTCTAATTATATTTTACAATACTTATTTCATAAATTTATACAATGGGTCTGGATTTGCAGAAACTCCGTTGTAATGGAAAAACAGGCTTAATGCAATTGGTTTGGGACGCACCGCTGTTGTTTGTAAAGGAGAATCAAATAATCCATAAGTCTGCTCAGCAGTAGCTGTGCCCGCAGGTGGCGTTGTCCAATTGAACATTCGAAACAAAAATACGGCTTCTAAAGTCTTAAGCCGGTCTGCCAACACCTCTATTGCAGGAACACATGCATTACCTATCAATATCTCTCTACGTTCAAGATAACTGTCGAAATAACCAAACTCAGTCATTACTATTTTTCTGCCGGCATCACCATGATCAACAGCAACCTGATATAAAGCTTCGTTCTGTCTTACCCATTCCAAAGTATATGCACCTCCGGTAGTATAAGGATGCCAGTTCAAATACTCAAAATAATCATCTGGATTCGTACTTGCAGCTATTTTCCGTATTTGGGTAGTCTGGTCTAATCCACTGGTAGGTAAACTACCGGATTGAATTTGATCGTACATACTTGTCAAATAATTCCGCGCCAAACTATCAATCATGTAAGGAGCCGGAGCTACAATTTTCCCGTTTGGATTTACTGATTTGACTCCTCGATTGGCATAATAGCAAATATCAGCCGTTATCAGTGCCTGTTCGGCTGTAGTAAAAATATATGGGGCATTCTGCTCGGCAGTAGCACCTCCGATGAATCCTTCTTTACATAGATTAATTCCATTAGGGGCATTCATTTCATTTCCGACTTCAAAGTAAGTTATATCCGGAAAAGCTCCAGCTATCATTTCATAGCTTTTTTCTATTTGTTCCATAAACTTTATGTAAAGTTCTGTACCTGGTTCAGGGACGGCTCTCCACCATGAACGCGAAGCTCCATAAGGATACATATACATCGTATTCGAAAGTATAATATTACGAACTCCGTGTTGACGTAATAATGCAGCATAATCTTTAAAATTCTGAATATTGGGTTGTCTAAAAACCTGTTCACCTGTACTATTATACTCTAATACCCATGGGATGTTCATACCTAAACGGAATGATTTCACACCTAATGCACCACAAAGATTTGCAACTAATTCTGGAGTTACACCATTATCAGATCCTGCAGTAATATTTTCACATACTTTAGGTTGCTCTTGCAGCCCAAACATATTGCTTCGGTCTGCTACTTTTACCGTATCGGTAGGTGGTATTGGGTCATCATTATTATCTTTACATGAGGTAATACTTATTACTAAAAATACAGGTAATATAATAAGTAACCATAAATATATTTTTTTCATCTTTATTCCGTATTAAATTAATTAGAATTTATTAGACTGTTATAATAAATTAAAAGTTTGGATTTTGTGACAACTGCGGACTTACATTTCTCTCTCGTTGTGGGATGGGCCATAGCTCATGCTTATTTTGTATAAATACCCTGTTCTCTACCACACGATAATCTGTTGAAGGATGAGGTGCATAGTTATTGTAATCGTAAACCGGTTCATCGTTTTCGTCAAATGTTACAGTTGGCCAAGTGGCAAATGACCCTTTGAACGGTCTTCCCATTACTGGTTGGTTAGCATATTTCCAAAATCCTTCCCAGCGGCGAAGATCAAAATAACGAAAGCCCTCAAAAGCTAACTCAACCTTTCTTTCGTGCCGAACAATTACACGTGCTTTCGCTTGATCAGTTAAATCAGCTAAAGTAAACTCAGGCATTTTCACATCGTCACGTCCGTTTCGGATTTTATTTAGCGCGTTGACTACACTTTCGTCAATTTCATTTGCTTCGATTTTAGCTTCAGCATAAGTTAATAACACTTCAGCATAACGGCAAAGAATAAGAGGATAGTCTGCTTTCTGATTCAAACTACCAGAGTAAGCAGGATCACTATATTTTCTTGAAAGATATCCGGTATAAGATGTATAAGGACTGTAGGTATAGCAATCCATATTTGTCACACGTTTTTTTAGTGCATAATTCCAGCACGTTGAACTATCAACATGTGACTCAAATTGGAAATCACCATATCTATCACCTGGCACAACAAATCCGAGTCGCAATCGAGGATCTCTTTTTTCGAAAGGCTTATTTTTATTAAACAGCGGGGATTGACTGATATTTTTACCATCAATACAATCGTATGAATCTATCAGATTTTGTGTTGGACACATGGCCGAATAAGCATTCATATTTCGGGATTGCATGTAAAGTGGTAATTGTTGATAAATGGGCACTAAAGAGCTATACTCTGTTTTAAAAATAATTTCTTTATTAGTCGCATCTGTCAGTCCCGATGCTAAAAATAAATTTCCATACTGCGGGTAAAGATCATAGACGCCCGAAGTCATAACTGCTTGTGCTGCTTCAATTGCCACATCCCATTTTTTATTGTACAATGCAATACGCGCTTTATAAGCATTTGCAGCTCCTTTTGTAGCCCTTCCCATACTTGTTGCAACGGTATATTTATCTTTTAATAGTGCCGCAGCAATAGTAAAATCAGACAAAATGGTTTCAAGCACTACTTCTTTTGATTCGCGCTCGAATTTAGCTGCATCTCCAACAGTTTCTATCGGTTCTAAAACCAAAGGAACATCTCCAAAATAAGAGATAAGGCGAGAATAATAAAATGCTCGTAAGAAGTGACATTCGCCTTTATACTGATTATATTGATCTTTTGTTAGAACAGAAGATTTATCCTCAATTGTTTGTAACATCAGATTGCATCGTCCTATGCCCTGATAAGCAAAACTCCAAACTTGATAAATATAGCTAAGATTACTGTCGTGCTGACCTTGAGCAATTTTTTTAGAATCACTTTCTTGTCTGGGGAAGCCAATATCGGTCATTAAATCAGGTACTACGGGGAAAGTATATTGAACATTTGGATATTCAATTAAGAAGCGGTAACAAGCTACTACTCCCCCATCTATTTCGGTAGCATTATTCCAAAACGTAGCCTGATTCGGTGAATCCAATGGATTTTTATCTAACAAATCACAACCATTAGTTAGAATTATTAGAGCTGTAAAAATAGAATAATATATATTTTTTTTCATTTGTAAATATATTTATAATTAGAAATTAAGATTAAATCCAAAAGAAAAAGTTCTTAATAACGGTACTGACGTTTGTGCATTGGTTGGACTCTGCTCCGGATCATAACCATCAATCATTTTATCCAGAGTAAATAGATTGTTAGCAGAAAGGTATATACGCAAATTATCAATGGCAATACTATTTAGAACCTTTTTGGGAAGTGTATAACCAATTTGAAGGTTTTTCATTCTGAGGTAGGATGCATCTTGTAACCAAAAAGTCGATGTTTTGATATTGTTTGCACTCGAAATAAACATTCGTGTATATTTTGAGTTTGTTTGGCCTTCCGTCCACATGCCATCTTTTTGCCACTGTTGTACGTTTGCACCATTATTAAAAGCCCATGCAAGATCGCCTTGTAAATAGCCATCGCATTTTCCTACGCCCTGAAAAAACAATTGGATATCAAATTTCTTATATTCGGCAGAGATATTAAAACTATATGTATATCTGGGTATTGTATTACCAATTGCCACATAATCTTTTGAATTAATGATTCCATCACCGGCATCAGGTTTTCCATCAGCATCGGTATCGACTGTTTTTTGATCTACATATTTAATGTCGCCACCCTGTAAATTTCCAAATTGAGTCACTGTATAAGATTTTGCATCTGTAGTAGATGGAAATAAACCATCTGCTTGCAATCCCCAAATTGTACCATAAGAATATCCGGCACGACTGGTATATATATCGCTGTAATCATTTGTTATACCCTTCATATCCACAATCATATTTCTCACGTCAGAGAGGTTTGCCGAAACATGGTAATTAAGATTACCTATATGATTATTATAATCAACATTTAATTCCCAACCTTTATTTTCAATAACTCCGGCATTTTGAAGAGGAGAATTACCGTAACCCATATAGGATGGAATGTCCAGATTCATCAGAATACCACTTGTTTTCCTTTGATAATACTCGAACGCCCCAGTTAATTTATTCTTAAAGAAGCCTAAGTCAAGTCCTACGTTACTCATTGTAGTTGTCTCCCATGAAATGTCTTTAAAAGCATAGTTAACTGCACCATAACCATCTGACACCATGCCATTAAACACCACCGGCTGAGCAAGGCTAATGTTAAACGAAGAAGGGTAATAGCTTCCCACCTCCTGATTACCAAGACGTCCCCACGAGGCACGAAGTTTTGTATTACTAATCCAAGTTATATTTTTCATAAAAGACTCTTCATTTACACGCCAACCTGCCGAAAAAGAAGGAAACATACCCCATCTATGCCCTTCGGCAAAACGCGAAGAACCATCGTAGCGAATATTAGCCTCGAACAAATATTTACTGGCATAATCATAGTTTAATCTGCCAAAAAAGGATTGTAACGCCATTTCCGAAGCATTACCATCTGTAGACTGATTAGTTACTGGAAATGAAGCTATTTCATCATAGCTAAAATCACTTCCTTCTCTACGTCCATAAAGATATTCTCCATAATAAGTGTTTTGCTGAAAACCTCCTAAAAGGTGGATATTATGATTATGAATACTCTTTTCGAAATTTACAAGGAATTTTAAATCATCGTTAAATGCGTAATTATATGTTTGTTTGATTGCTCTTGTTTGAGCATTTGATATAGGGTTATCATCAACATCGTAATAAGTAATTATGTTACTAAAAACCTTATTGTTTGCATAGTTTATTCTAGGTGAGTATGAAACATCAAACCGAAGCTCTTCAATTGGAGTATATATTAATTTTAGGTTTACAACCGCTTCATCATATAAATTACGGTTATATCCTGACAACTTTTCTTGAGATAAAGCCCAGGAATTTGCACCTATCTGTACATAAGCCGGATTTCCGGTTGGAGTTACCCATGGGTAAATTGCAGCTGTACGTCGAACGGAACTGATGGCTCCCGATGTTCCAGCTCCTGGTTCTGAGACAATAGTATGTCGTCCTGAAAAGTCAACTCCTGCAGATAACTTATTATTGAATTTGTAATCTGTATTGATTCTGGCAGAGTATCTTTTCATGTATGTATCAGGAAAAACGCCTTCTTGATTACTATAATTGACAGAACCTAGCGTTTTAACTTTATCATTACCACCACTTAACGTTAAGTTATATAGCTGTTGAATGGCTTGCTGTTTGTATGTTATGGCTTGCCAATCGGTATTGGGATAATTATATGGATCCAAAGTCATTTTTGCTTTGTAATTTGCAATATAATCTTCACCATATATTACTCCTCCAGCCGCTCCTGTAGTGACATTTCTTGTGTCATTCGAATTTGCCTTATCATACAACTCCATATAATCAATAGACCCTAAAAAATTGGGTTGAGTTGTCACTGACTGAAAACCGATATTGCTGTTTAAGGCAATCTTAATTTTTCCCTCTCCTGCGCGTTTTGTAGTAATTAAAATTACACCATTTGCCGCACGAGAGCCATAAACAGCAGATGAAGCTGCATCTTTTAGTATAGAGATACTTTCAATATCCGATGGACTAACTCCATCCACACTCCCAACAACTCCATCCACAAGTATTAAAGGATTATTATTGTTTAGTGTTCCTATTCCTCGGATCATAATCGTTGAGCCCTCTTTACCTGGTTGTCCTGAGGTGGACGTTACAGTAACACCTGACGCAAGACCTTGCAATGCCCCTGTCGTATTCATTACCGGACGTTTAGCAAGATCTTTCCCAGATACAGCTGCAACAGACCCCGTTAAATTTACTTTCTTTTGAGTTCCATATCCGACTACAACAACTTCATCAAGTCCTCGTGAATCTTCCATTAAAGTAACTGCAATAGACGAGCGATTATTCACTTTAACAATTTCAGCTTTATAACCGATATAAGATATTTTTAAAATGGCATCTGTAGGCGCATTTAATGAAAATCTACCATTTATATCTGTAACTGTTCCATTCGTTGCTCCTGAGACTATAATTGACGCTCCAATAATAGGTTCGCCGGTTTGATCTTTCACAACGCCTGTAATAACACCTGTTTTTTGAGCATATGCGCTCTGAAAAACAAATAACTGGATTATCATTATAATCCATAAAAAATACCTTTTTTTCATCCGATTAAAAATAATGGTTAGTATAGATAATTATTGATACTGATTTTTTATATAACTATGAAATTCTCCTCAATTGTTTCTCTAACGATCAGAGATTTATAAAACTGATCGCTATAGGTATCTCCAAGTAACTTGATAAGAGACAATCTTGTTATGATATTTAAATCATACTTGCAATCCTTTTATGCAAACCAAATTGTCAACCAAACCGAGGCAAATAATATATATATATTTAGAAACTATTGTTTAATAAATCGGCCTAATCCTTCTTCTGTTTTTAATATGTACATTCCATTTTTTAGACTTGAGATATTTAATATATTGTCTTTAATAGTCTCATTTAATATTAATTTTCCCTGTATGTCAAACACTTGAGCTATCTTTCCATCTACAATAATTTGATTAGAAGCTATAGAAGGATAAAGGATAGGGTTCTGTGTACTTATTGTGTGTAAACCAGTGCTAACTGGGATTTCCTGTACAAGGCGGGGATAATATGCCCCAGCACCAATTACAGTACTTCCATTCATCTGCATTTGTCTAAAGTGTAGTAACTGACCAACTCCAGCACCATTAGCAACAAAAAATCTAAAGCGTATATAGGTTTGTCCCGCTATTTTCGTCGATTTTGCCAAAGAAGTTACATCTAAACTTATCCATGTACTTTTTGAATCATTTGTAAGTGTAACTGTTCCAACTGATTCTTCATTGGTTTCATCGGGTGTTGTTTTATTATTCCAGGTTAAGGTATTATCAAAAGAATAATTAATTTTATTCACTCCCAATACTACAGCTGGCGTACTATTAAGATCATCCGATGTATAATAATCTGTTATTGGAGGATTACCTGCTAAATATATTTTTAAATTAATACTGGTGGCAAGATCGTTTATAGCAGCCAATGGAAACTCAAGATACCCCCAACGGCTGAATCCGGTTGCTCTTTTAACTTGAAAATCCCAGCCAGCATAAGTTCCAAGTGTCGCAGTCGGAGCACCTTCATTTATATATCCATTGTTTGTTGGTTGAATTTCTGTTGTTGTTTGTGACCACATCGTTCCTGTGAAAATACACAGAGCAATTAAAGAAAGTAAAAGCTTTTTCATGATAATCTGAATTTAAATGTTGAATATTTTGATACTATTGTTTAATAATCCTTCCTGAGCCGACTTCTGTTTTTACAATGTAAATTCCGTTTTTCAAAGTTGAAATATCCAATGAATTGTTTTTAATTATTTCGTTTAATACTAACTTCCCATTTACATCATATATTTGAGCGTTTTCCCCTCTTACAGTAATTCGATTAAAAGCTATAGAAGGATAAAGAATTGAATTTTGTGCACTTATTTCGTGTAAGCCAGTTGCTAGTACCTGTACAAGGCGGGGATAATACGCCCCTGTACCAATTACAGTACTTCCATTCATCTGCATTTGTCTAAAGTGTAGTAACTGACCAATTCCAGCACCATTATCAACAAAAAATCTAAAACGTATATAAGTTTGTCCTGCTGTTTTCATCGATTTTGCCAAAGAAGTTACATCTAAACTTATCCATGTACTTTTTGAATCGTTTGTAAGTGTAACTGTTCCAACTGATTCTTCATTGTTTTCATCGGGTGTTGTTTTATTATTCCAGGTTAAGGTATTATCAAAAGAATAATTAATTTTATTCACTCCCAATACCACAGCTGGCGTGCTATTAAGATCATCCGATGTATAAAAATCTGTTATTGGCGGATTACCTGCTAAATATATTTTTAAATTAATACTGGTAGCTAGATTGTTTATATCAGCCAATGGAAACTCAAGATAACCCCAACGGCTAAATCCGGTTGCTCTTTTAACTTGAAAATCCCAGCCAGCATATGTTCCAAGAGTTACAGTTGGAGCACCTTCATTTACATATCCATTGTTTGTTGGTTGAATTTCTGTTGTTTGTGACCACAATATTCCGGTAAAACTGCACAGGGCAATTAAAGAAAGTAATAGTTTTTTCATAACAATTTTAATTTAAATAGTTTACTAGTGATTTGTAAAAAATATCTGTAATTTGTATTTTACAATAGAATTAAAAACATAAAAAATACACAAGTAGAACACATCGACATCAAACAAAAGGGTTGTTGTTATAATGCTCTGGAATCATTAGTCTTGCTTCTTCATCAGGACCTATAGGTGGAGTAGATTCTAATGCTAATGATATTTCATTATCAAGCCTAACAACCTCAATTGAAGGTGTTCTATAACTACGCTTTTCTTTATTTTGCATTTCCATTTTTCTTTTAATATTAGATGATTTGACAACTTGTCAATTAACCAGAATCTTACGAGTCGTAGTTTTACCATTAGCTGATATATTTACTAGATAAACTCCGGAAAAAAATGAACTATTCAACACGTTTTCTGTATTAGTCAATAATTTATTTTCCAACATCTGACCAAGAATATCACGAACAGATACATTCACTTTTCCAACAATTTCAGATGGGATATTTATTGTAATTTGATTGTTCGCATTTTTTAAAACAGGTATGTAATTGTTGTTATCAATATCATTATTTACATCTGTTGTAACTGATTTTACTCTAAAAATAATAGCAAACCGATTTATGGTATTTACAGCGTCTGAATTAAATTGATAAGCCGTCCCATTAGTTAAATCATATTCGGTATTTATCTGTTTATCCTTGAGAATAATGCGCATATCTGTGTTAAAATTACTAAGCTCGTTTACTTTAATTGAAAAGAGATTGGTCGCTCCGGAAGTGAAACCTAAAGGTATTTCCTGATTCAATTCAAGATTGCTCAAACCATTTATTGCCAACTTTTCACCACCAACAACCGTAAAGATTTCGGGCACAGAAACAGAATTATTAGACATTTTCTGCGAATCATAATCATCATATCCAGTTCTTGCTTCAGGATTTATGTATAAAATGGTTTCGTCAGTATTTAATCCATTTGACACCTGTAACCTGACGATTAGATTCTCAATATTGGACTGGTGTGGAGCACGAAATACGTTATTTACATCATCAATATGTGAGCGAAAACTATTATGTAGTGTTAAAGTTCCCGAAGCAAATCCATTTCGTACTCGTAACCAAAATGCCTGCATAGGAGCTATTACCCCAGTAATTTCTTTTCCGCTCCCCGATGATATGGCAATATTCCCCTTGAAATTATAAGTATCAAATACATAGGCTGTATTAGCAATATTTTTGGAACGCAACCAGTAAGTGGTTTCAACATGAGAGCTATCTCCTGCTGCCATTGATTTAAGACTCACATACGATGGATAAGGATTACCTACAAGATTAAAGCCTTCATTGGTTTTACCTGTTGTCCGACTTAAATTAATGCTTAAATCACCATCGTTCAACGTGCCAACGTATGACAAAGTAGCAGACGTGTTAGGTTGAGCAATATAACCTTTTCCAACAGCCATTAAAGTCCCTTGTGCATTCGGCTTCCAGTATGCAGTAGCACCTGACACGCTAAAATCAGAATTGTCTCCCGACTCCTGATAACAATAATAAGTAGAACCAGTTGGAACAGTAGCAGTAGAAATCGGTGATGACAAATACCAGTTACGCGCTGATGCTAGATACTGATTTACTGAGGCTGATGCTATAGTAGCAGTACCATTATTTACGAAAGTTCCAGTACCGCTAGCATCACTATTGATGTTTAACGTAGAAGCAGTAAGGGAGAGACCATTGTTTAATGTTAACTTTCCGCCAGAGTTTATGTTTAACGTAGACACAACTGTATTTTGATTAATGGCAACTTCATGTCCACTTAAAATTGTAACAGAAGATGTTGAGCTGGGAATACTAATAGCGTTCACCCAGGTTGCATTATCAGTTGACGATTGCCATGTATTTGTTGAACTAAAATTTCCGGTTGCCGACGATTGGTAAAAAAGCCCTGTGGTAAATACAGAGGAAGCAAGGGATTCATTTGAATCGGCATAGGTTATTCCATCTCCTATAGCTTGCACTTTATAAGTATATGCTGTATTTGATTGAAGTTCGGAAATTAGAATACTGCTTGTAGTTTGTCCATTAGCGGTAAAGGTTGCCACAAGCGAAGATCCGCTATAAACTCTAATTGAGTAACCTGATGCATTACTTACCGGAGTCCAATTGGCAATAGCTGAAGTCTGTTGAATATTAGTTGCTGTACTTACTGTCGGTGTTGTGAGCAAAGTTCCTGTTTGAGAAATACGTGGATAATATGCACCTGCGCCTATAATAGTACTTCCATTCATCACCATTTGCCTAAAGTGCAACAATTGACCAATTCCGGCTCCATTTGCAACAAAAAAACGAAAACGAATATAAGTTTGACCTGCTGCTTTCATTGATTTCGCCAATGAAGTAATATCAATATTTATCCATGTGCTTTTTGACGCATTTGTAAGTGTAACTGTCCCGACTGACATCTCATTGTTTGCATCTGGAATAGTTCTATTATTCCAAGTAAGTGTATTATCAAATGAATAATTAATTTTATTCACTCCCAATACTACGGTGGGTGTACTATTAAGATCATCTGTTGTCGGAAAATCCGTTATCGGCGGATTGCCGGACAAATAAATCTTCAAATTAATACTGCTAGCATGATCATTTATAGTAGCTAGCGGAAACTCTAAATATCCCCAACGGCTGTATCCTGTTGATCTTTTAACCTGAAAATCATAATTTGCTTGATAAGTCCCGAGTGTAGTTGTAGCAGCACCTTCATTAATATAACCATTGTACGATGGTTGAATGTCTAGTATCGTCTGAGACCATATGCTTGTAAAACTGCACGTTAAAGCTAATAAGAGCAATAACTTTCTCATAATAATCTTAAATTTAAATAGTTTAATACTAATTTCAGTTTCATAATCAACATATTAGCTTCTTGAAATTTATTTCCTTCTAAAACTTAAATTATTCAATAATTATCCCAAACAAAGCTGCCGGAGTTAGTTTTGAGGGATGTTGTAGTTGTATTTTTAATTCTTTTGTAATTATTGATTGTGAAAAAAAGATATTGTTAATAGTTTGATGATTATCAGTCTTTAAATAAACTACATCATCTTTGTCGTCTAAAATTTTATATTCTTTTATACTAAATGGAATAGCTGAATCGTAATGCCCCATTTGTACGTTTTCCATAGCATGATCAGCATCGGTATCAAAAAACAAGCGTATTTTATTAATCTTTTGTATTTCGTTCCACATAAGTGTTAAGGTTGGACTCTCGTCATCCAAACTAGCAACCCATGCATTTGTTCCAATAATTGGTCGAAAAAACTCATTTCTCAAATTTGAGGATTCAAATCCTTTTAATGCTGGAGAAAACTTTAATGCAAAGTTTTTCCCTTTAGGTCGGCGCATCGGACACCAAAGTTCAAATGTTTCTACACCAATATTCTTTGGAGGTCGTTGAGTTCCATAATTAGATACCGCTGGGTTTTGATAGTTAAAAACCGACTTAATTCCTGTTACTAACTGATCACTTTCTGCTAATTTCACCACATTGTTTTTTAGAAAACAGATAAAGTAGTAACCTTTTTCAACATTAATTTCATCAAATTCAATTTTTAAATCTTGTTCTCCTTCTACAAGTGAATATGATTTTACAAATAATATTGCGTCTGGAGTAAAATTAAAAGGTTTATAACTGGCTCTTATTTGTATAGTTAAGTTAGTGACTTCCGAACTTTTTACCTTCAATCTCATTTTAGGGATATTGCCTTTAATTGGTAACAGCATTGCTGCTGAATGATCCAATCTGAAATAATCGCCGTTTTCTTTAAATTCCGATACACTTAACTCACTTGAAACTTGAATCTTTGCAGTTGAAACTTTTCCACCAAAATCATTAAGTTTCAATTGAGGTATATATTGACCTGTTGTAACTAAAGTTCGTTGGATTCTTTTTATTTCTTCAAGATCAATAAACTCAGCAGGTCTTTTCTTTGCTTTTTTGCAAAGTGCAGCGGCTACACCTATTGCTTGTCCACCATGTGCAGAAGTGCCCATAACACGCGATGAGCCGAAAGCGACATGTGATGCACTTATCAATCGACCACCAATAAATAGGTTTTCAATATCATAACTCACAAAGCAACGATAGGGAATTGGGTATATTCCTTTCGAATGCCATTGATTACATCCGCTTTTATCGCTATAAACACCATCCGCTGGATGAAGATCTATTGACCAACCTCCATAAGCCACCGAGTCGTAATGATTGCGCTGCTCAATCACATCTTGTTGTGTGAGCATATAATGTCCTTTAAATCGCCTGCTTTCACGCTTACCTGGAATCACACCCACCCATTCTAAAGTATAATTTGCTGAGTCAGGATATTTTCCGGAATTTTTAATGTAATCCCAAATTCCATAAACAACTTTCCATAATTCATATTTAATAGCTTCGGTATCATGAATAGTATCAATGCGCCCACCATACTCTAACCACCAATATTTGCAACCGTGCTGATTTACATTAAAGTATTCTGGTTTCATAACCTTCGAAATGGACGATTCAATATTTTTTAATGCAAAATCGGGAGCTACATATTTCACAGCTTTTCCTGTATCCTTCATATAAAAGAAAATACTGTGTCCGAGTAATTCTCCGTATTCATTCTTATCAGGGGCAAAAAGTTCCAAATTTTCTTCTTTATCCTCAGCGCCAATGCGAAACGAAGCTCCCGACAGATAGGATACTATGCCATCTCCCGAACAATCGGCAAATATATCAGCTTCAAAAATGTATTCTGTTTGGTTTTGTGGATTAAACGCAGTAACGCTCGAAATCACCCTCTCTGATGATTTTTTTACATCAAAAACAACAGTATTTAGAAATAATTCGATATTCTTTTCTGCCAAAACTTTATCGACCAACACCATATCAAATAATACCGGATTACCTTCTTTATTGCGAAAAGTATTTTCTACCAATATCTCATCAATCACACCGCCTTCACGACTCCAACGGTTATTGTTACCCATATGTGATGTTGCACCTAATACCCACAATCTAACTTCACTGGAAGCATTACCTCCCAACACGGGGCGATCTTGTATTAACGCCACTTTAATTCCCTGACGGGCTGCGGTTATAGCACAACAAACACCGGTCATACCTCCACCCACAACTACCAAATCAAACTTTTTTTCGATTTTTGTAACTTCTCTCTTTGATGTATATTCCTGAATTATCATAATCACTGTTTAATTATAAATCGAATCATTTTCTGGTTTTAATAAAAATCCAAACACCCAAAGCAATAAGTAACGATGATAGAGTTAATACAACTTCCTGTTGAAAGCCGGAAGCTAATAAACCTAATAAAAATATTGCAAATCCTGTTAAACTAATACCTAAGCCAATTACCTTATAACTTTGCTTATTATCAGACATACTGGTGTCGCTTTCTATATCAGCGGCAAGTTCTGCTGTTACTTCATTCTCACGCTGCTGATGCCAGATTACATATTCATCGTATTTTGAATCACGCTTATTCTTGACAATATAATAAATTTCAAAAAAAGTCATGATAATGATAGGCACTAAGCCTCCAACAAGCATTTCAGCAGCTCTGTCTAAACTAAAGCCAAATAATAAAGGTGTGATGAATTTGAAAATAGCATTAATAGACAAACTGATTAAAGTAGCTGATAAAACACTACGTGCATTCTGACGTTTTGAGAAGAGAGTCCAGATAATAGGTAAATAAAGCGGAACACCTGTAAGAGCTGCCAGGCTGATAACTACATTCACAATACCGCCCATAAGCGGAATAAGCAAAGCTACAATTATGGCTAAAATTCCAAATCCAATAGTTGAGATACGTGCTACCTGCATTAGCTGTTTATTACTGCTATTGGGACGTATCAATTTGAAAATATCGTTTGTAAATACTCCGGCGGCTATATTTAAAGAACCATTAAGCGAACTGGCTGTAGCAAAAATCATCCCGCCCAACATCAAACCTAAAAGTCCTTGCGGTAAAGCCATTTTACACATCATTAAATAAGCACCTTCGTTAGCCAAACCCGCTAATTCGGGATTAATGGTGCGGTAAATCATAGGAGGAAGCATCCAAAGTATGGGTGCTATTAAATATAATGATCCAAAAAGCAATCCAACTTTTCGAGCATCTTTTTTGCTGCGAACGCTGGTATACCGTTGTATATATGACCAGTTTCCACCCAAAAAAAACATATTGTAAATGGCAAATGCAACAATAAATAAGGGTGTGAATTCCCCATTAAAAATATCAAAAAAACCTGCGGGGGTTTTATCGAGGAACGCTTGAGCACCACCAGTCTTTTCAAATGAAAGTGGTACAACAATAAGTACAGCAGCGGTAAGTATTACAAATTGTAAAACATCTGTTACCACAACAGCTCTGAGTCCGCCCACAGTTACATATAATATGCATATACCACCTAACAATAAAATGCTCGACTGCAAAGGGAAACCGGTAGTTACTTCCACAATTTTAGCAACTGGGTACAAAAAGGCACCTGTGGTGAAAAGTGAAATAAAAAGGAAAATATAAGTATAGACTTTTTGAACTTTTAGTCCGAGACGGTTGGTTATGTATTCTGCAGCGGTAAGTACATTCGTATTTTTCCATCTGGGAGCCAGAAAAATTCCAACTAAAAATCCTGCAACACACATTGTAAGCTGAATAGTTATTGCTACCCAACCATAACTATAAGCTATGGAACCCCAAACCACAAAAGTACCCGCAGAGAAAAACCCCATGAATAACGATAATCCACTTATCCACCAAGGCACATCACCTCCGGCAGCAAAAAAACTTTTCATACTCGAACCGGTTTTCGAGAACGACATGCCGGCTATCAATATTCCTGCTGTAAAAAGAAAGATGGTGATATAATCTAAAATTGTCATATTTGGTGATTTGTTTCAAAGTGATTACGATGCAAATGTATATAATTGCCTATTAATACAAGTTCATATTTTTTTTAAAATCTTATTGTAAACGATTACATCTAATAAATATTAACTGTAAACGATTACATCTCTATCCTGACCAAATTTTAGTACGCAAAAAATAAAGTGTCAAATATTTTCTCTATTTTTGTTTCAAATCTAGTTACCATGAAAAAGTATTCAACAATTAAAGATATTGCAAACGCTTTAAATATTTCGACCGCAACAGTTTCGCGAGCTTTAGCAGATCGTTGTGATGTGAATCAGGAAACCAAAAATAAAGTTCTTGAAGAAGCAAAACGACAGAATTACAGACCTAATCCGATTGCGTTAAGACTGCAAAATAAGCGATCAAAAACTATTGGACTTGTGGTACCGGAATTTAAAAGTTCATTTTTCCCGATGGTTATTGCCGGGATTCAGAAAGTAATGGATGAATCCGGCTTTCAATTACTTATTACTGAATCTCAGGAATCAATGGAAGTTGAAAGAAGAAATTTAAAACTTTTGGAGAACAACATGGTTGAAGGTATTTTGATTTCAATAACACGTGAAGGAGAAAACTTTGATTTGTATCAGGAACTAATTGATAGTGGAATTCCTCTAGTATTCTTTAACCGGGTTAGTACTAAAGTAGTTGCATCAAAAGTAGTAATAGACGATTATAGACGAGCCTTTTTTGCCACAGAACATCTTATATACAGTGGTTTTAAAAAAATTTACCATTTTTCTGGGCCAAAAAATCTTATTGTGTCCAGTGAGAGGAAAAGAGGATTTGTTGACGCAATGAAAAAACATCATTTTGAAATTACTGATAATTCCATAATGACTGCTGGAGTTTTTATGGATAAAGGTTTTTCTGCTATGCAGTCATTAATTGATAAAAACGATATCCCGGAAGCTATTTTTTGTTTTAATGACCCAACTGCTTTAGGTGCTTTGAAGGCAATAAAGGAAGCCGGACTAAAATGTCCAGAGGATGTTGCATTAGTAGGCTTCTCAGAAACAGAAATAGCCCAGTTAGTTGACCCTCCTCTCACAAGCGTTGAACAGCCAACCTTCGAAATGGGTGAAACTGCCGCTCGTCTGCTATTAAAGCAAATAACTCAAACCCCACCACCAGAAGTAGAAACTATATGTTTACTTGCAAAACTCAACATTAGAAAATCGTCAATTAATACTCACAAAGGTTGATTGCTGACACCACCTATAAAAACTATAAATTTCGATTTAAAGACAGATTTTTTGTGATAAGCACCGTAAATCACTTTTATTGAAAGACAAAGTTTATATCTGCAAACCACTACGAAATTCATAATGGTTTGTAAATACATTTATTACTGGGAAATATTGTGGATGCAATAATATCCGAAAATCAACGCGAAACACAGCCAATTTATACCACTAAAACTGATATTTGTCAAGTTTTTTGCGCAGTTTACTTGACATTCCGTTGTCCTCCTCAAAGGCCCCATAGTCCTCAAGCGAATGGAAATCACAAACCGTATATAAATGCAGATCATGTTCAACATTTTTGCATGTTCATTGTCAATGAACACTTTATTTTACTGAACAATATCTATTACTATCAATATAAAACTCTCGATTTTTCAAACTCTTTTCAAATAAAATTCAATCAAATATATTTTGTCGTAAATATTTACTATATTTGCGACAAAACAAAAACTAATTTATTCGTGAAAAGTATTGTAAGTGAGATAGAATACAAGCTTAAGTCTGGTCGAAGAGGCAAAATTCTATTTGCATCTGATTTTAGCTCCTTCGGGCAACCAAAAACTGTAAATAAAGCCCTTGAACGACTTACTGAATCAGGAGTATTGTTGCGTCTGGCACATGGCATTTATCTATACCCACAAATTGATACTCGCCTGGGATTGGGTGTGCTGTATCCGACAGTGGAAACCATTGCACGCGAAATTGCCAAACGTGACAAAGCACGTATCATACCTACCGGTGCTTACGCCCTCAATGTATTGGGCTTATCTACTCAAATACCCATGAATGTGGTTTTTCTCACCGATGGTGCACCACGCAAAATCAGCATTGGCAATGGAAAAGGTATTGAGTTTAAACGCACGGTACCCAAAAATCTGGCTTTTAAAAATGAAATGTTGATGTTGGTAGTTGCAGCACTTCGTGAAATTGGTGAAACCCAACTGACAACCGAACAACTAAGCCGAATTTCCGAATTGTTGAGCAAAGAAAAGAAAGAAGATATTTTGGCAGATATAGCACTCGCACCTGCCTGGATACAAAAACAAATAAGGGCAATGTTATGAATATAAACTGGATTAAATTAAGCGATACCGATCGACGCACGATCCTCGAACAAACATCTGTTCGTAACGGCTACATTGTTCAAGCAGTGGAAAAAGACTGGTGGGTAACCACTGTGCTCGAAGCTCTTTTTTCGTTGCCTTTTGCAAATCAACTTTCTTTTAAGGGAGGAACCTCACTAAGTAAATGCTGGGGAACTATTCAACGTTTTTCTGAAGATATTGATATTGCAATTGCCAGAGCTTATTTGGGCTTTGGTGGGGATGAGCTATCTAAAACTCAAATAAACGATAGGTTACGTAGAGCATTATGCACTTTTGTTCGTGATGAGTTGCGGCAAAGAGTGGACAATATGTTGTTAGCAATGGGTGTTCCCCGCACATGGTTTACAACTACAGTTGATATAACTTCTGTATCAACTGTCGATCCCGAAAGTATCTATGTAAATTTCACTCCTTTGTTTCCAGTTGTAGATTATTTGCCAGCCAGCATAAAAATAGAAGTAAGTGGCCGTTCCATGACCGAACCCGTGGTAAATACTTCAATCAAAACCATGGTGGCTGAACAATTCCCAACGGCACTTTATGCTGATACTGCTTTTAATGTATCTGCAGTAGCACAAAAGCGTACATTTCTGGAAAAAGC
>JAQVGK010000167.1 GCA_028696755.1 Bacteroidales bacterium
CTTTTACTAATCTTAAAAATTCTTCTTCACTTAACAATTCGTCACCGACAGCAACCTGCCATTCAAAATCAAGTATCGACAACAAACCCATATAAGTTTTTACACCTGTGGTTGTTGTACTTTTAATTTTTAGAGATGCAGCTGGCTTAATAATGTTCTTTAGCGATTTATCTATGAGTACGTCAGCACCTAATAAACTTAAAACCGGAATCATTTGAAGCAAAAACTCGGCAAATTTTTCGGAATTATAACTTATAATATGCTTGTCGGAACTGTTTATTATTGTACTTAATTCAGGAAAATGATCCTGCAATTGCAATAAGTCTTTTATAACAGCAATTATTTTATCCTTGTTTTTCTTTTTAAATAAGTGAAAAGGTACCGGAGCCTCAATTGTGTCTTTCGTATTTGTTTTAATCTGCAGACCGACATTGAAATCGGGATAACTGTCCTGAACTTCCAAAACAGGAATATAAGATCGATTATGGATATGCAATTTATTTAGCCATAACTGAATCGAATTAAAAATATCTCTGTTATTTTGATCTATTGAATAGTGTTTTCCGAAAAACAAGTTTAAAGTGCCATCATAAGCATTTGGTTTTTTCCCATAGTTAATAATATCTGCTATTATTTCGCTAACAAAAATTGATGATACTATTGTTGAAAGATGCTCGGGAGATGAAAAATAGGAAATCTTTTTTCCGCTTTCATTAATGATTTCTATTTCGGAGAAGAACTTATTAAAAATCTCTAATTGAAATTTTATTAATCCATCTTGCATCAAAGGATGCCAAAAAATATGATAACTTTCATTAAAAGCACATAATTGTGGGATAATCGCTCCTTGCTCTATTAGTTTGTTTGAAAATAGAAAATAGTAATAAAGCAACTTTATTGAATCTGAAACCTGTGTGATTTTAAAGTCTTCGGAGTTGTCAAAGATATGGAATAACTCAATCAGACTTATGCGTTTTATTTCGTTCTCAAAATAAAGATCAACTAAAAAATCGCCTTTTGATTTGCTGATTACTATAGATGCTTTGATACAGTTGTGAATATTTATATTATCCGACTTCCCAAACCATTTAAAATGATGTCGATTAATGTTCTTTGTGGCAAATTTATAATAAGTCAGCAACTCGTTTTTAAAGTCCTTATCGTAAAATGGTGGATTAGGCGAAAGGAGGTTTAAAAATTTGTCGTCGTATTTTGGAATAATTGTAAAATCTAATTCATTTAAGGATTCAATCTGTGACGAACCAATATTTACTGGTTTAATAGCAAAATATTCATCCCATGATTCAATTTCTTCGCTAGCACTATTCTCAATTTCTAGTCCCTGTTTTGACAATTCTGCAAGTACATCAAGGCCATGTAATTCGAGGACTTTAAAAGGATTTAAATCGATTTCGTTGGCAATAATATAAATTACTGCTGCCAAATGTTTGCAGGGCACAGCCCAATCGGGGCAGCTGCAATCCATACGAAAGTCTTTCCACTGCGAAGGGAAGATTTTGATCCCATTATCTGTAGCTATTTTGAGCAAATCGGCAGGTAGTTGACGATTTAATAAGTTTGCCAAAATCGTCGGATTACTCTTTATTACATCGAGTAGTTTTTTCTTTTGATCGTCGGTAAACTCAGGAATAGTAATTTCAATGTTGTATGGTTTAGGTCGACTGCCTTTAACCTTTGCAAAAATTTTGTTTTTCTCAATTAAAATACTTTTCACTGAGCCATTTGAGGCATAGCTTCGCCCTCGAGGCAAACGATTGCTGTAATCAATATTTTCGAGAGCATTTAAAAACTGCTTTCCCCAGTATGTTTTCCCGTATTTTGCCATTATGTTATAATCAAAAGTATTCTGTAAACATAAAATTACAAAGGCAAAAATAATAATATCTTTTTGGGTAAGGTTTTTTATAAACTTATTTTGTAGCATTTTAGGTCTCTAGGGTAATTATCAATCTGTAATCGGTTACTAGTAATCCCCCCTGTCGCTCGCTCCAATTGACAATCCGAGTGTTTCGTCTAACATTTTTAATTTTATTTTACATCTGTTATAAATGATTTCCACACGATTTTATGAATTGTATGAACTTGAAATGGTTGAAGGATTTTGTTACCACTCGGATTGGAAATCTGAGTGAGCTGCGGGATTTTTTTGTAATGTGTAAAATGTTGAAAAAACTCAATAAAATTTCTACCGATGTGTTGAAATATTTTATAAATTTGAACATTGTAAAATGCTAAAAAAAGCGGGGGCAACGCTATAAATTCTGCACAAATTTAAATGGCAAAATTAAAAGCTGGACAAGTGGTAAAATTCCACTCACCTTTACCTAATGAGAATCCAAATCAAATCTATGTTGTTCTTGAGGCACATTATGATGTTGATAAACCAAGAGCACACATCAGAGCTTTAATTTGGGGACAAACTTTTCTCCCAATTAATGTTGTATTATGCGAAGATCTGATAAGTGCACAGATCAAAACTGGAGATATTATGGGGCGTAACGTCACTGTAGTTGATAATTGTTCATCACTGATTTTTGGTAAGGTAATTGGCATTTACTCAAAAGAAATAAAACCCAAATTTATCAAAACTGAAAAGGGTATTTTGACAAACTTAAGTTTGAAGATAATGGATAATTTAGGTATGGAACACCATGGGAAGTTAATCGTTACATGATAATATAATATGAATCAGGAAGGCTCGGAGATTGAAAACAAAGTAAAAGAACAAAGGCTTAAATTGGGGAGTGAAATCAGAACTGCCCGAGAAACAAAAGGTTATAGCCAGGACAAACTGGCTGAACTCATGAATATAAATAGTATAACAATATCCAAAATTGAAAACGGCAAATTCAGTATAACAGTTGATTACTTGGTTCGCTTGTCAATTTTACTGGATTATCAGTTTGTGATTATAGAAAAATAGACATTGGTCATATTGCTAAAAAATCACATGAGATAAAATATGCATACGGTTAAATGAGTAGGCTTTTTTGCTGACAAACTAAATCACTTTAATGCCTCCACCAATAATTTGAATTAGGTGTTAGATTAATCTGATGATTGGAAGGAGGGGAAGGTGGTGTATAGATTAAAAATTTGTTGTGAAAGAATGACTTGGCTCCCTAAACCAAATTATACTGCTCACTTGGCGGAAACAATAACCCAATACCTGATGGCTTAATTTTAAAAAGAGGACCTTTCTCAACGACTTTCCCATCCATATTTCTTTTAATGAGATGATCAAGAGTTATGATTCCCTGATCAATTAGCAAGTCAAATTGAGAAGTTATAGGCTTTTTCGTGTGCTCTACAAATGAGTATTGAAAATGCTCTTTGCCATCAATTAAAGTGCTATCTGCTTCAACCCAAAAAGTCTCTCTGTGTTTTTCGTGCAATCGTCTATGAAGATTTTCAAGTTCCCAAACAACAAAATCACCAATTTCAGGTTTGTCAGAATTTTCAATCATCTGCTTAATATCGGTATCTAGTCTGAGCTTTAATCCTTGGGAATTTTTTTTAATAGCTGAAACTGTGCAATATAGTTTGAAATCATCACTTCTTTGATACCCAAAAGCATCTAATATTTCTGCTGAGCTTTTAAATTTGCTTAATTCCCAATCTGGAACTTGTGCAAAAAGATTCTTCCTATTAGATTTGTTACTTCTAAATGACTTTAATTCTATCCCTTTATAATCTGGCTGTTTTGATGAATTAATCTTAATACCCAAAACTGTTTCTAAGGTTCTGCCAACAGAAGTG
This sequence comes from Bacteroidales bacterium, assembly GCA_028696755.1. The sequence continues at coordinate 3,781 of JAQVGK010000167.1, forward strand.
TCTGCGTTAACCATTGATGGTATTGGACCAAAACTTGCAACTTTGCGCAACATTCCCAGTAATTCGAGTGCTACTTGATTTTCTTTTCCATTTATAGCTTGAACCAGCTCTTTTAATGGATTATTAATGTTTGAATTTAAAAGACTTACAACATCCAACTGAGTGAGATTGAAAACATGAAGTTCATTTTCATAAAATATTATCGCAATTATATCATTTGGTGCAGCAACTTTTGTCAGACCAGAAAACCATATTCGAGGGTCGCCTTTTTTTGTTATAGGCCTATATAAAGAAGCATTAGAACTAATAATCTTAAATTCGGTGTAAATTTTAGAATTCACCAATACTTTGTGATCAGGTCCTTGCAACTGATAGTCGAAATCGTGAACATCGTTAGCTTTAAGAAAACTTCTTACTGGGCCGGTTGCATCCATTATCGACTTCTTTAATCCAGTTTCTGTTGGTTCAATTAGAGCCAGAGAAACTTGATTTTTTGTGAGAATTTTGATTTTGTTCTGTTCAGATTCTGTTAGTCTTCTCATTATTTGATGTTTTTTAAAATTTCTGTTGCGACAGCTCTTGCTAATAATGGTGGAACGGCATTTCCAACAAGAGTAAATTGAGGAACTTCGGTTTTGCGATTATTACCTCCAGTCGAACGTTTCCCCTGAAAAACAAAAGAATCATCGAATGACTGAAGCCTTGCCATTTCTCTTACAGTTAATGCTCTAGGTGAATTATAATGAATATAATCATCTGGAATTGTCATTATAGTCGAACTTTGCTCATCTGGTTTTAAAACATTGTAGTTTCTTTTGTTGGATGTTAAGCCACAACCTTCAAGTTCACATTGTGCCTGTTTATAATCCCCCTTATTCAAAATGATTTGTAATCGTTTAACTACATCATCGTTTTGATTGCTTGTTTTGTGATTATTTAATAAATCGAAGTATTTTTCTCCAGTTGCCAAACCTTCGAAGTTTCTTACGTAAAAAGGACTTGCAACAGGATTATGTCTCTCTATTAGACGACCAGTTTTTGACCATTCAGAAAAAGATTTGCCTTCTTTTTCATTGATTTTGCCATCAACTGTTCTCTTTTTTATTAAACTCATCATCTTTTTTGCAGTTCCATTGTATTGCTTTGAGATGTCAACCAGTTCGTAACGATGTGCTTCCTGATTGTTTCCAATAAAATCTAAATCGTATAAAGCTTCAAAAACAGTTACTTTTTCATTTTCTTTTACAGTTGGTGGGATTTCAGAAATAAACTTTTGGTCTTTTCTACAACCAATAAACAAAACGCGCTCTCTATTTTGTGGCACACCATAATTTGATGCATTCGCAATAAATGGCTGTTTAATTCTGTACAATCTAATACCTTCTAAAATTTTATTAAGCTCAATTTTTTCTTCTTCATTGCAAAGCGATGACAACATATCAACAGTTTCGTCAAAAGAGGCGGTATAAATCTTCAATGATGTAACAATGTCATCACAATCTTTTTTGAACTTATTTGGTACTTTTAATTCTTTGAAAGAATTCTCTATTTGAATAATTACATTTTCAGAACTAATTTCTGTCAAAAATTTTGTAAAAATCTCAACAAAAGAATCATTATCAATATTGCAAAAATCCTTTTCTTTAATAATGCTGCGCTTGAGTTTTTCCCATTCTTTTGTTCGTGCAAGGATATTAAAGCCATGCCTAATTGTGTTTATACTTGCATCAGTTTTACTTGTCTTGTAGTCAGCAATTTTGGGAGTTAATTGTTTAAACCTGTTGTCAACAAATCTAATAAAATTATCGCGTCCTTGCTCAATCTCAGACTCTTTAAGGGTTTCTATTTCGATACTTTTTATAATACTGTCGAGTAAAAATGCATTACCCTCAGTTTTCATTCTTCTTATAAAAGAGATTAGCTTCGGAATTTCTTTGATGTCAATAATTGAATTTATTTCTTGAATAATCAACTCTTTTATTTTACCATTTTCTTTAGTTAAAATGCCTTTCACATTTTCCATTACGAAGTACTTGGGTTGTAGTCGCTTGATAACTTCCAAATAGTGAGAGAATAAATCATCTTTCTTATCAAATTTTCTTCGCTTTCCTGCTAGACTAAAACTTTGACAAGGTGGTCCACCGCACACAACATCAATTTTCTTGTCACCAATCTTGCTCATTAAATTTTCTAAGAAATCAGGTTCGGTAATGTCTTGTCGCAAAAACTCTGCATTTAATCCAAGCTGGTGATTATACCTTACAATATGAGTAAGCTCACAGTTTTCATTTATGTCGCTTGCTGCTACAAAATCAAAATACTTATTATTTACTTCCGCTTGTAAAAACCCTTCACTAAAACCACCAGCACCAGCAAATAAATCTATAAAACTAAAAGGCTTGCCAAATAATGCAAGTTGCTCTTTAACAATACTTATGCTATTGCTTTCTCTATAGCTATCGATATGCTGAGTCAAAATGTCTTTTATTTCTTCTTGAGAAAATGTTCGCTTTGCAGAATGGTGTAAAAGTTCATTTGCACGATCTTCAAGAAATTTTAGATAATGATTAATTTCATTTGATTCAAAAGAAATTCCGATTGCCCTTTGTTTTTTCTTGTCAAATTCTTCAGATCTAATCTTCTTACCAGTAGCCAATTTTATTTGATTACCACTACAATTAATTCTTAGATGAATTGGTGAAAGCCCCTTCCTGTCTGCTTTATCGAGATAAAAGTTTATTGTCGCCATATTTTACGGACATTTTTACGTACACGGACAAAATTACGGACATATTTTGTAATAATCGTGAATAATTTTGTTTTTTTTAAAATATTTTTTAGTAGAGTGAAGTTTATTTAATGCTATTGAATAAATGTTGGTCTGGAATATTGGTTTGCAGAATTTTTGTAGTCAATTATTATCACTTTTACTAATGATAGAGTTTAGAGTTCAAATTATCTAAATTAGTTTTATGCTTAATTATATTTTTTCTAATTTCCTTGCAATAATTCGAGTTAAAGACGATATTTTCTGTTTTGTTCTTAAAAAACTCACATCCAGTTTCATCTTTTTCAAGAACTGCATGTGCAAACTGATTACGGACATTTATTATTTCCTTTTTATAATCATCAATAAAATTATCAAAATCATTTTTGTCAATTACTGCGGATAACACACTTGCTCTCTGCGCTGAAGTGAGTAATAAAGGGTCTTTAATTATCTTACTTATGTTGTTATTCATTTTACATTTTAATGATAACTGATGTTTTCTCTCAAAAAAATCAATTAGTTCATCATATAATTTTTCACGAATCTCGTCGTCATTACAAGTAATATACTTGCGTACCATCTCGAATGACTTCTCGTCTAAGATACTAGTCTCGTGCATTATCATCCCACGCATTGATACAATATGTTCAAACTTAGCAATTGTTAAAGAAATTAATTCTTCTATTTTTCTTTGTAATTCTGCATGGTAACCAGTCCCTTCTAAGTTGTAAAAGCTAATTCTACTACTATTTGACAATCCTACCGTTCTTATCTCTTGATTTGCTGAATAAAAAAACACTTCAGTTAAAACATTCTTATC
>JAQVGK010000168.1 GCA_028696755.1 Bacteroidales bacterium
CAATACCTGTGTCAAACAGCGAGTTCAATTTGCTAACATTTGAGTTGGGAACACTTAGTCCTGGTCAATTCGGTTTCTTTAATGTAAATGTGAATGTTCAATGCAATACATCTTTGCTAGGAGTCTCCGTTTGTAGCGAAGCTGTTATTTTTCCGAACGACCCCTGTATAACAGATTTTGGAGATTGGGATCATTCAAGCGTTTCGGTTGAAGGGTACTGTCAGGATGACATTAATGCTTGTTTCACAATTACCAATACTGGCGATTTTGGTGATGGCGATATGCTCAACGAACATGAATTTAGGATTTTTGCAAACGATACGCTGGTGCACATCGGAAACTTTCAACTTTTGGGTCAAGAAACAATTGAAATTTGCTGGCCAACCGAAGGTAGAGCTATTCGACTCGAGGCCGATCAGCACCCAGAGCATCCTGGTAATAGTCATCCGCAAGAGACAATCGAGAATTGCGGTGATGCAATAGGAACATCGCTTGGCTATGTCGTTACTGTTCCGCTTGATGATAATGACGCGTTTGTGGATATTGATTGTAGAACGCTTACTGGCTCTTTTGATCCAAATGATAAATCGGTTCAGCCTGCTGGAATTACTGCCAATAGATATATTGATGATGACAATATTCTTAATTATCGGATAAATTTCCAAAATACAGGTACTGATACTGCGTTTACAGTTGTTATTACTGATACTATTTCGGCAGTTCACGATATGTCAACATTTGTTAATGGTGGTAGCTCTCACCCATGTGAATTAGAAATTACTGGACAGGGAATTTTGAAATGGACTTTTAATAATATCCTACTGCCGGACAGCACAACAAACGAACCAGAATCGCATGGTTTTGTTACTTATGCGATAAAACTTTATCCTATGACCGAGGAAGATTATGGTACTCTGGTGCTTAATAATGCAGCTATTTTCTTTGATTTTAATCCGCCTGTCATTACAAATACAACTCAACTTACTTTTTGGAATCTTCCTATTATATATCTGGCAAACATTGAAGAGATGAATCAGAATGCGAAAATCTCTCTTTATCCTAATCCATCAAGTTCCGTTATCTTTGTCGAGAGTGAGGTAGAAATAAAAGAATTGTCGTTGTATGATATTTCTGGTAAAAAGTTGATAACCAAGAAGGTAAATGCATCTAATGCAGAACTAAGCATAGAGACTTATTTGCCAGGAACATATCTGCTCAGGATAAAAGATAAATCTGGAAAAATATCCGTAAAAAAGTTTGAAAAGAGATAATAAAAAAGCCGGTTTAATCCGGCTTCTTTGTTACTTTATTAAATCGCGTTTGTGTTTACGCTGGAATATCTTACTTGCCCTTACTGCAAACTTGGCGTGTGCAATATATTCGGGTTTTATAATTGCAAAAATTGCTAAGTCAACATAAGTTTTGTCTGATGTAAGTAAACCTGCTTTTTCGGTGCCTTCAGCTTTTAATCCATGTTTCTTAAATACTCCAGAAGCGGCAAAATCGCTGCTTAAGGTTTTTGCTTGAATGCGATTATATGACATTTCGTTAAAGCCAAACTTTAACATGGTTTCAATAATTTCGTTGTAGTTCTGAACAGTTTTAGCTCTTTTGGTAATCCAAATAACTAATTCGGTTTTATTATTTGCTTTGTCGGTGCTGTAAAATCCTGCGATGCCACAAAAACCCATCTTGTCGTTAATTGTAAACAAAACTTCCTTTTGTTGTTCCAGTTTAGGCATTTCTTGCATTAAAAAGACTTTTACATCATCAATCTTTTTAGTTACAACCGATTTGTCTATCCAGTTTCTAAAGAAATTATCATCTGATTTTATAACCGGAAAAATGTCTTTTGCATCATCCAGTCCTAACTGACGAATTGTCAGTGTTCCATTGGTTTCTAAGGTTATTCGTGCCATATCATTACAATTTTGATTTGAATTCTTCGTTAAATTTGTTCCAGTCACCTCCCGGTTTGTACAAGTCCAGACCAATAAATTCCAAATATCTTTCAAGCACTTTCGGTGGGTAATATCCTCTGAGTGCAAAGATAAGTGAAAAATCTTCAGCAAAAAATACTATCGAAGGCAATCTTATATCGGGTTGTAAAAGAGCAACAACCAGCTGGTGCGGATAATTAGGTGATAACTGTTCGTTTATAAATACATTGTCGCCAATTTTTAATGTGTCTAAGGTATTATAATTTATTTTAACAGAGTAAAAATTATTGTTAATATAATCGGCAATTACTGGATGTCGAAGAGATGAACCTAGCATTATTTTACTACCATTGTTAAAGTCGGAATTTATGAAGAATAGCATTTTCTTTGGCTTCTCGGCTCTTAATTTAATAGCATCGTCAAAACTCATCCAGTTGATATTACCATCTGTTTTAGATGTAGAATCGGGAGAAAAAGTGTTGATAAAATCTTGGTGAAAATCATTGTAATCGCAAGTTTTATTTATTCTTTCGGTAAAATAAACCAGAATCGGCTCAATACTTTTAATATCCATAAAGCCTGGTACCGGATTTACGTTGCCTTCAAAATCAATATAAACTATAGTTGGGTACGACATGCGCCCATTTAGTAGTAATTGTGCAAGTTGGTGTGATGAGCGATTGCCTGTGTTTAAATTATAGTATTGCTTGCCTTTATATTCAACTGTGTCTTTCCTCTCTGCATCAAATTTTACCGGATAGAAGTATGTGTTGATATAATTCGCAATATCTGGATTGCGAAATGTTTCATAGTCCATCTTTTTACACCATCCGCACCAATCGGTGTACATGTCAATAAAAATAGTTTTTGGATTTTCTTTCTGTTTTTGCATCGCTTCTTCAAAACTCATCCAATTTATTAAATCGGCTGGTTTCTCTTGCGTCTGAGCCGATAGAGAGCTTAATGACAATGCGAAAATCAATGATAAAAAAATGTTTTTCATTTTATTAAGTTTATTTTAATACAATTTCTTGCCGTTTATGTTTAAATTATCTAATTTTAAAACCTCAAAAATTAATGTAAAAATAATAAGTTATGAGCGAAATTAAAAATTTAAATCCACAAAGAGTCTGGAAACATTTTTATGCACTAACTCAAATACCGCGTCCTTCCAAAAAAGAAGCCAAAGTAATCGAGTTTATGAAAAATTTTGGCGAGAGCATCGGTCTCGAAACCATTGTTGACGGAATTGGCAATGTTATTATCCGCAAACCTGCAACTCCAGGTATGGAAAATCGTATGGGAATTATTTTCCAAGGTCACCTAGATATGGTACCTCAGAAAAATTCAGATAAAGTTCACGATTTTGAAAAAGATCCAATCGATGCTTATGTTGATGGCGAATGGGTAACCGCAAACGGAACTACCCTTGGTGCTGATAATGGTATGGGTTGTGCTGCGGCAATGGCAGTTCTCGAAGCTACCGACTTAGTTCACGGCCCAGTTGAGGCTTTATTTACTATTGACGAAGAAACAGGAATGACTGGAGCTAAAGAACTTAAACCTGGCTTTTTAAAGGGCCACATCCTTATGAATCTCGACTCAGAGGATGAAGGCGAACTTTATGTTGGCTGCGCTGGCGGTGTTGATGTTAACGTATCTATGAATTATCCTGAGATTGCTACTCCTGCCGGTTTTGTTGCATATAATCTTGCTGTAACTGGGCTTAAAGGCGGACATAGCGGAATGGATATAAATATCGGAAGATCAAATTCAAATAAACTTCTTTTCAGATTTTTAAATCATTGTATTTATCATTTCGATCTTAAACTTGCCGAAGTAAAAGGTGGAAGCCTTCGCAATGCTATTCCTCGCGAATCGTTTGCTACGGTTATTCTTCCCGAAAAAGAAGCTGCTGCTTTCGAAGCCGAAGTTAAACAATTCGAGTCTATTTTTAGTGCCGAATTTGCTAAAACAGAGCCTGGCCTAAAAATGACTGCAGAAAAAACTGCTGCTCCTGCAAAAATAATTGCTCAGGAAGAAATGGTTAAAATAATCAAAGCAACTTTCGCTTGCCCTCACGGTGTTGAAAGAATGAGCGATGCAATGCCAGGACTTGTTGAAACTAGTAATAATCTTGCAATTGTAAAATGTATTGACGGTCAATATACTGTAAATTGTCTGGTACGCAGCTCGGTTGATTCAGCAAAAATGGGAGCGATGTATAAAATAGGAACTATTTTCGACCTTATCGGAGCTAATGTTTCCTTCGATGGAGCCTACCCAGGTTGGAAACCAAATATGGACTCGCCAATTCTTAAAACTATGATTAAAACCTACGAAGGTTTATATGGTAAAACTCCAGAAATTAAAGCTATTCACGCTGGTTTGGAATGTGGAATTCTCGGCGCTGTTTATCCAAACTGGGATATGATCTCGTTCGGACCAACAATCAGATACCCACACTCTCCTGACGAAAAAGTAAATATCGCATCTGTCGAAAAGTTCTGGAACTATATTGTCGAAACACTTAAAAATGTTCCTGTTAAATAATTTTGAAACCGGCTTTGGCCGGTTTTTTTTTGATGTTTGCAAAACAATTTAAACTTTTTTCTGTTCTAATATCAGATTTCGATAACGAAATTAGATATTAACTAAAATTTGAATTATGGAATACGTTTTAATTTCATTGGTAGCATTTGGAACAGCTATGCTTACATTCTTTTCGGGCTTTGGCTTGGGAACTATTTTGATGCCTGTATTTGCACTATTTTTTCCACTTGATGTTGCAATAGGATTAACAGCGATAGTGCATTTATCAAACAATCTATTTAAAATTGTTTTGGTGAGAAAGGATATAAATTTAAAAGTTTCGCTATTGTTTGGAATTCCGGCTGCTGTGTTTGCATTTTTGGGAGCAATAACACTAAATGCACTTAATTCGGATTTGGTTTTAGCCGAGTATGTTTTGTGGGGTAAAAATTTTACAATTACTCCAATAAATCTTGTAATTGCAATTTTGTTGATGATTTTTGCAATAGTCGAATTAAGCAAGAAACTCAGTAATTTTTCGTTACCTAGAAAGTTTTTACCATTTGGAGGTGTGCTATCTGGATTTTTTGGTGGATTATCGGGACATCAAGGTGCATTAAGAACGATGTTTTTGATGAAATCGGGATTAAGCAAAGAATCTTTTATTGCAACGGGAATTGCTACAGCCGTATTAATTGACATTTCGCGATTAACAGTTTATGGAACATCTTTTATTGGAGACCATTTTAGTTCAATTAGCGATAATCGGTCATTGATTATGATAATTGTTGCTGTTTTATCGGCATTTATCGGGTCGATACTTGGACGAAAACTCCTTAAGAAAGTTACTTTGCGCTCGGTGCAAATTATTGTTGGAGTTTTGATTTTTGTCTTTGCAGTATTTTTAGGACTTGGCATAATTTAAAACTATGGAATCAAAATTATTGCGCGACTTGTTCATGGGATTTATAAGGGTGCATATTTTACATCATGCCTCAAAGGAATCTGTCTATGGTGCTGAGTTTCATAAGGAGCTTCAGCATCATGGTTATCATATCTCTTTTGGTACGCTCTATCCAATTTTTCATAAGATGGAAACCGAAGGCTTGTTGAAAATGGAAAAGATTCTTGTTGTAGGCAAATATCGAAAGTATTACTCAATAACAGAACCGGGTAGATTAATGCTCGCCGAAGCAATTTTAAAGGTAGCCGAGTTAAGCGCTGAGCTTAGCGAATAGTGCGTTAAATTTGTTTTCGTTTTTTTATCAGGCACAGAATTTGTTTTTAAGCAAATTTTTGTAATTTTGTCACTCTCTAAAAAGCTTGAAATGAAGAAGATTTTATATATTTTGTTTTTTATCGCACTGCCATTCAGCAGCCTGTTTAGTCAAACTGGTGTTGAAATCTCTACTGAAAAGGTAATTATTGACGGACAGAAATTTTATATGCATACCGTTGCTCAAGGTAATACTTTGTATTCGGTATGTAAAGCTTATGGAGTTGCCGAGGCTGATGTAAAAACGGCAAATCCTGAGATTGGTGAAAATCCTTTAAAACTCGGTCAGGTTTTAAAGATTCCTGTTGTAAATGAACTTTCTGCAGATGGAAAACATATCATTTATACTGTAAAACCTGGCGACACTTTGTATTCACTGTGCAGAAAATATGGGGTTACAGAAGTTGATTTTTATTCAATAAATCCAGATATAAAACAAGGTAAACCATTAAAAGTTGGTCAAGAAATAAAGTTCCCTTATACTGTTGTTGAGGATAAGATTAATCAACAAGATAAAGATACGGTAAGATTTCATTATCATCTAATCGAGAAGGGCGAGACTATTTATGGTTTAACCAGAACTTATCAGGTTACAAAAGAAGAGTTGATGGCTGCTAATCCTGATTTTGATGGGGTAAAACTTCTTGTTGGCGATGTTCTTAAAATTCCCAAAAAAGATGGAGTGTTGATTGTTGAGAAAAATCCCGTTATCGACAGTTTGGCATCAATTAATTATATTCCCGCTGACACAACTCCTAATCCTTTAAAGGTCTGTGACGAGGAGAACTGGTTTAAAAATGGAAAGAATTTTGAAGTTGTAATTCTGCTGCCTTTTGAAGTAAGTTCGAATATGAGAAATTTGTATAATCAGGCAACTGCAAACCGAGAGCAGCGATTATATCTTACTACCGAAAAAGTTATATCTTTTTATTCGGGATGTCTAGTTGCTCTCGAGAAATTTAAAAACTATGACATAAAAATCAATCTTAAGGTTTACGACACAGGAAAGGATAATTCTGTTATTGCATCTCTTATCGAAGATAATAAACTTTCTAACGCAGATATGATTATTGGTCCGGCATTCAAATCACAAATTGAATACTTAAACACAAATCTAAATAATTCCGAAGCTGTTGTGCTAATTCCTTTTGTTAATGATTCGGAGTTGCTCGAAAAGTACGAAAAGAATATTACAGTTAGACCTTCAGTTGATATGGTTATAGATGGAATATCCTCTTATGCTGCATTAAATCCCACCAACAACTACTTTGTTATTCAAGGAAATAGCCCAGAGCAAATTCGAGTTTCCGAGAAGTATGAAGCAGCACTTAGAGAAAAGATAGGACCAAATGCAAATGTAAGCATAATTAAGTTTGGGGGTAAAAATCTTGCGGGAGTGAAAACTGTTGTTTCAAAAGAAAAAGAAAATGTTTTTATTTTGCCATTTAATACCGAAACTTCTTGCACTAATATTTTCCTCGATCTATACCCTCTCAAAGATTATAGTGTTACTTTGATTGGAGACCCTGCAATCATGGAGTATGAAACAATCGATCCATCATATTACTCGAAAGTAAAGT